>JBCCAJ010000018.1:0-14514 GCA_039814845.1 Pseudomonadota bacterium
GCCAGTGCTTTCCATGCGGTTCAGCACCTCGGGCGGCATTTGCAGGTTCCAGGCATAATCGAACTCGCCCGTTTCCAATACAGCGCGGCCCGCCGACGCAGCATCCCCGCCGCCTTTCAGAACGACCCGGGCGAAGGCGGGCTTGGTTGCCTCTCGGAAATTGGGGTTGGCTTCGTAGACGGCCACATCATTGGGGCGAAAATCACTGACCATGAAAGGGCCGGTGCCAATGGGGGCAAAGTTTGCTTCTGTACACTCGGGCGCGCGCTCACCCAGGCAATCGGCAAATTGCGCAGCCTGAATCACCGGTGCGGTCGCGCCCACAAAGGCATCGTACGGGAACGGCTTGGCCGCGTCGAAGCGGATCACGACAGTGCGGTCATCGGGCGTTTCAATCGCTTGAATGCCGTCGAACTTGGCCAATTGCGAACATCCGCCACCATCCGCCGTGCAATATTCCCATGAAAATCGAACATCGGCTGAGGTCAGCGGCGTGCCATCCGACCACGTGATCCCGTCCCGCAGCATCCATGTGATCGCGCGCTGATCGTCTGCCACCCCGCCATTTTCAAGCGTCGGGATGTTTTCGGCGAGCCACGGTACCATTGATCCTGTTTCATCATAGCGCGCAAGAGGTTCGACAATGAGGCTCGCTGCCTCAAGTTCCTTGACGCCGTTGGACAGGTACGGGTTCAAAAGCGACGGAGCTTGCGTAAAGATGATATTGACCTGCCCGTCGCGGCCCCGATCAGACACCGCCTCAGACAGGGCCAGCGTCGTGCTGTATGAGATCATGACAAGTGAGCCCAAGAACTTTTTGAACGTCATGACCTCTCCCTTTAAGCCGTAAGGTTTACGTGGCGTCATGCAAAATGTGATGCCGCCACGCGCCTTGGCAAGGTTTACCGCGCGATAATGTCATCGCGCTGCATTGCTACTGGATAAAGAATTACTTCCCGGCAGGTGCGATGATCATGATCATCTGACGGCCTTCCATCTTGGGCATGTTTTCGACTTTGCCCAGGCCGTCGATGTCTTCGGCCACACGGTGCAAAAGTTCACGCCCGAGATCCTGGTGCGCCATTTCGCGGCCACGGAAACGCAGTGTCACTTTGACTTTGTCGCCGTTCTCTAGAAACCGCGTCACGTTGCGCATTTTCACATCATAGTCGTGGGTGTCCGTATTGGGACGGAACTTCACCTCTTTGACTTCGATGATCTTCTGCTTTTTGCGCGCCTCGGATTCACGCTTCTGCTGTTCGTATTTGTACTTGCCGTAGTCCATGATTTTGCAGACAGGCGGGGACGCATTCGGCGAAATTTCCACCAGGTCCAGTTCCGCGGCTTCGGCCAGTTCCATGGCCCGCTCAGGGCTCACGACGCCAACATTTTCGCCTTCTGCGCCGATCAGGCGAATGTCGGATCCGCGAATGCGGTCATTCACGCGCGGCCCGGTGTCTCTTTGCGGCGGCGCGTTGTGTGGTCTGCGGGCTATGGCTGTGTCTCCTACGTGCAATTTCTCTTTGACGCTGGGAACCTAAACGTGGCTGGAGGGTTCTTCAAGCGGATATATCAACGGGTCGCAAGCGAGCCATAAGCGAGTCTGGGCCGATTTTTCACGCACCAGCCTAAGGTGCTTTCGCTCTTGTGCTTGCTGCGCCACGATCCCATATCTCGCTCGCTGCACGGCAGCACAGTAAACAAAACTGGGGAATAGTTATGAAGAACGTACTTTGGATCGTGATAGCGGTCGCAGTGATTGGCGGGGGCTACCTGTTGATTACCGGCCAAGAAGAAGAGGCGGCACCCGTCGTCGAGGAAACGACCGAAGAACCGGCAGCCACGGCTGAGGAAGAAGCGACCGAGGAAACAGAACCTGCGGTGCCGACAGTCGAAGACGCCCAAGAGGCGGTTGAGGACGCTGTTGATCAGGCAACGGACGCCGCAGAAGACGTGGTTGAAGAGGCCACAGAGGCTGTCGAAGGCGCAGCAGATGCAGCTGCGGATGCGGCAAGTGATGCAGCAGACGCAGCCACTGAGGCCGCAAGCGATGCTGTTGACGCTGTCAGCGACACGATCAACGATGCGCTGGGCACGGCTGACGACGTCGCCGACGATGCGGCAGATGCGACCTCGGACGCCGTTGACGCCACGCAAGATGCGGCCTCTGACGCTGTTGACGCGACACAAGACGCAGCCTCTGATGCCGTGGATGCCACCCAAGATGCGGCCTCCGATGCCGCGGATGCTACAGCCGACGCGACAAGCGATGCTGCCGATGCTGCCGCTGACACAGTCGACAGCGTGAGCGAGTCGCTGGAACTCGACAATGGTGACAGGACGCTACCTGACGTGGGCAACGACACCCAAACCGGTGTGAATGGCGAGTAAGTTATATTTGTAACCTGCGCGGAATTACGGACGTCAGCCCGCCGCGCCTTCGCCAGGCCCCACGCAGGGCCTGGCGCCTGCCCAACGTGATCGCGTCGCTCAATCACTTGGCGATATGTCAAAAAGCACTTTGGCTTTAGGGCAGTATCAACAGAGCAGGGCGTGACGCCGCCGTTCTTTTGGTCGCCTTATCAAAGCGGCTCAATATCACCGTACGCCCGAACACGGTGAAATGCCGCTTCCCATTCCGCGAATGTGCCCGCCGCGATCGCTGCGCGCATCTCCGACATAATCTGTTGAAAATAATGTACATTGTGCCAACTCAGCAGCATGCCTGCGATCATCTCATTGCTGCGATAGACGTGGTGCAGGTAAGCGCGCGAAAACTGCTGACAGGTGGGGCAGGTGCAGTCTTCGTCCAAGGGACGCGGGTCATCTGCATGGCGCGCATTCTTGATGTTGACCACGCCGCGCCGCGTAAAGGCTTGCCCTGTCCGACCTGACCGTGTGGGCAGCACGCAATCCATCATATCCACGCCGCGCTTTACCGCGCCCACGATATCATCGGGCTTGCCCACCCCCATCAGATAGCGTGGCTTGTCCACCGGCATCATGTCAGGCGCGTAGTCCAAAACGCCGAACATCGCCTCCTGACCCTCACCCACTGCCAGACCACCAATCGCATAGCCATCAAAGCCGATCTCTTGCAGCGCCTCGGCGCTTTCCGCGCGCAAATCCCGTGTGACGCCACCTTGCTGAATGCCGAAAAGCGCATGCCCGGGCCTGTTCCCAAACGCCTGCTTCGACCGCTGGGCCCACCGCATCGACAACTTCATGCTCTCAGCCACTTGTGTGTCTGTGGCCGGCAGGGCGGGGCACTCGTCAAAACACATCACGATGTCCGATCCTAGAAGTCTTTGAATTTCCATGGATCTTTCCGGGCTCAGTTCATGCACCGACCCATCAATGTGTGATTTGAACGTCACGCCTTCTTCAGTCAGCTTTCGCAAACCGGCAAGGCTCATGACCTGAAATCCACCACTATCGGTCAGAATGGGGCGCTGCCAATTCATAAATTTATGCAAACCACCCAGCCGTGCCACCCGTTCGGCCCCCGGACGCAGCATCAGGTGATAGGTGTTGCCCAAAACAATATCAGCCCCCGTCGCGCGCACGCTTTCGGGCATCATCGCCTTCACAGTGCCTGCCGTGCCAACAGGCATGAAAGCCGGCGTGCGGATTTCCCCGCGTGGCGTCTGGATCACACCTGTTCGTGCGGCGCCATCGGTGGCCTTTAATTCAAACGAAAACTGCACAAGTCTTATCCTGCATACGGGCTTTTCCCTTCCTTAATCCGGATGGGCAAAACTTGCAAAATGATGGGGAATTCCCCAACTGTATACAAATGCATACTAACGAGGGAGCGTATTGAATGGAACAAGCCTTGATTGATTTTCTGTCATCAAACCTGATCTTCATCCTGATCGCGGTTCTGGTTTTCATCACGCTTTTCAAGGGTGTGAAGATCGTTCCTCAATCAGAACAACACGTGGTCGAACGCTTTGGGCGTCTGCGGTCTGTTCTGGGGCCAGGCATCAACCTTATTGTCCCATTCCTTGACGTCGTAGCGCACAAGATCTCCATCCTTGAACGTCAGCTGCCAACCGCCAACCAGGATGCCATCACCAAGGACAACGTGTTGGTACAGGTCGCGACCTCCGTTTTCTACCGCATTACCAAACCTGAAAAGACGGTCTACCGGATCCGTGACGTCGATGCGGCCATTGCCACAACCGTGGCCGGCATTGTCCGGGCCGAGATCGGTAAAATGGATCTCGACGATGTGCAGGCCAACCGCTCCCGTTTGATTGAGACAATCAAAGCCTCTGTTGAAACTGCCGTGGATGACTGGGGGATTGAAGTCACGCGCACGGAAATCCTCGATGTGAACCTCGATCAAGCCACCCGCGACGCCATGCTGCAACAGCTCAACGCCGAACGCGCCCGCCGCGCACAGGTGACTGAGGCCGAAGGTCAGCGCCGCGCCGTCGAACTGGCCGCTGACGCCGAACTCTACGCCGCACAGAAAGCCGCCGAGGCCCGCCGGGTGGAGGCCGATGCCGAAGCTTACGCCACCGGCGTCGTCGCCAAAGCCATCGCGGATAACGGGCTGGAGGCGGCGCAATATCA
This sequence comes from Pseudomonadota bacterium, assembly GCA_039814845.1. Lineage (GTDB taxonomy): Bacteria > Pseudomonadota > Alphaproteobacteria > Rhodobacterales > Rhodobacteraceae > Roseovarius. The sequence goes on from JBCCAJ010000018.1 coordinate 4,582, forward strand.
GGTCGCATTGAAGCAGGTGGAATCCCTGACAGCCCTTGGGGCAGGGCCATCTTCAAACACGATTGTGGTCCCCGCCAACGCGGTCGAGGCTTTTGGAAATGCCTTCAACTTGCTGAAAGGAAAAGGATAATGACCGATCTCTGGACGCTTTGGTGGGTCTGGGCCTCGGCCGCGCTGGCCCTGGCCATTCTGGAATTGCTCATGCCTGGCTTCATCTTTTTGGGGATTGCGACCGGGGCTGCGGTGGTCGCCCTTTTGGTTGCCATTTTCGGCGATCTCGGGCTCACCCCGTCTTTGGCCATCTTCGCGGGCGCCTCTCTGATCAGCTGGATTGCCTTGAAACGCGTGTTCAAGCCCGCCGATGACCAAACCCGCGTCATCCATGAGGATGTTAACAAGTAGCGCGCACCGCTCTGGACGCGTGGCTACGGATTTCTTATATAAAGCCTCAGGATGATTTTGGAGCACCCATGCCCGACACCATGCCCCCAGAAGACGGCGACCTGCTGATCGCGCCCTCCAGCACCGATCACCCTCTCTATGAGCAGGTGGTGGAGGCGATCCGCTCTGTTTATGATCCTGAAATCCCAGTGAATATCTACGATCTTGGGTTGGTCTACACGGTCGGGATTGATGCCGAGAATGCCGTGTCGGTGATCATGACCCTGACCGCGCCAGGCTGCCCTGTGGCAGGCGAAATGCCTGGATGGGTGGCCGAGGCGATTGAACCGCTGCCGGGGGTCAAGCAAGTTGATGTCGATCTCACATGGGAGCCGCCTTGGGGCATGGACATGATGTCAGATGAGGCCAAGCTGGAACTGGGGTTCATGTGATGTTTGCCATTCCGGGAAAACAGGCCGTCACGATGACGGACAAGGCAGCGGCTCAGATTGCGAAGCTGATGTCGAAAGGCGACACCAAGGGCCTGCGCATCGGCGTGAAAAAGGGCGGCTGCGCGGGCATGGAATACACGATGGACTATGTCTCTGACGTGGATCCAATGGATGAGGTCGTCGAACAAAGTGGCGCGCGGGTGATGATCGCCCCCATGGCGCAGATGTTTCTGTTCGGCACGCAGATCGACTACCAAACATCGCTTCTGGAATCCGGCTTTGTCTTCAACAATCCCAACGTGACAGAGGCCTGCGGCTGCGGCGAATCGATCAAGTTCAAAGATATGTAACTTTGAACGCGAAGACCTTCATTTCAAACGATAAAGAGGCAGCCTGATGCGACGTAAAATGGCAGCGGGCAACTGGAAGATGAACGGCTCTCGGGCTGCACTGTCGCAACTGCAGGCGATTGCGACAGCCACCTCTGACGTCGATGTCGATACGCTCATCTGCCCCCCCTCGGTTTATCTGTCTGAGGCGCTGAGCTGTGCTGCGGACACCTCTCTGCATATTGGCGCTCAAGATTGTCATTTTGAAACATCTGGCCCGCATACTGGGGATATCTCCGCCGCCATGATCGGAGATTTGGGCGCCTTCCATGTCATTTTGGGCCATTCTGAACGGCGTGCGGACCATGGCGAGGACAGCGCTCAGGTCCGCGACAAGGCCAAAACCGCGCAGGCAACAGGCCTGACCACCATCATTTGCCTTGGCGAGTCTGAGGATCAGCGGCTGGCCTGTAACACGCTCGACATCATCGCCGGTCAACTCGCCACCTCGGTGCCGGATACCAGTACCGCGGCCAATACGATTATCGCTTATGAACCCGTCTGGGCGATCGGCACAGGCCGGACAGCCACCACTGCAGAGATCGACGAGGTGCATGATTTCATCCGCGCGCGCCTCGTCCAGCGTTTCTCGGAAGAGGGGCAGGAGATGCGTTTGCTCTACGGCGGGTCCGTTAAACCAGGCAACGCCGCAGAAATCTTCGAGACCGACAATGTCGACGGCGCGCTTGTTGGCGGCGCGAGCCTCAAGGCGTCGGATTTTGTGCCCATCATCAAAGCGTTAGCTGCGTCCTGATCTGCGGCTTCTTTCTTGTCAAAAATACCTGAAGCCCGCCCTCACAACGGGAGCATCGTCGTCGACTTGATCTCTTCCATCGAAAGCAGCGCGGTCACGTTGTAAACCTTCACCTCGGAAATCAGCGCCTGGTAAAACACGTCATACGCCCGCGCGTTGGCGACCCGGACCTTCAAAATGTAGTCGATATCACCGGCAAGACGGTGCGCTTCCTGCACCTCGGGCCGTTCCATCAACGCTTTCAAGAACGCCGCCTGCCAGCTTGCATCATGTTCTGACGTGCGGATCAGAACGAAAAAGCAAGCCTCGAACCCAAGCGCTTCGGCATCCAGCAGATACGTCTGCTGCTTGATCACACCGCCTTCGCGCATTTTCCGAATGCGGTTCCAAACGGGCGTCTTGGACGACCCCACCAGTTTGGCAATGTCATCCAAAGACAGCCCGCCATCGCGTTGCAATTCGTTGAGAATTTTCCGGTCCAGGTCGTCAAGACGAACAGACATTCCTGAATTCCTTTCCTTATGGAACGTAACCCGCCATTTGGTGGCAAATAGAAACATATGTCCTTATTTGATCGCCCATATAGCCTTAATCTGGGAATATTTTCTATATTATATGTCAAGTCAACCGCGAATGGACCGGCGCTGTGAAACACTTTCCCATCTTTGTAGCCCTTGAGGGCAAACACGTCGTGCTTTCAGGCGGAGGAGAGGCAGCCGTGGCCAAGCTGCGCCTGATCCTCAAGACCCAAGCGCGGGTCACCGTGTTCGCGGAAAAAGCAGATCAGGAGATCCTCGATTGGGCTGCAGAAGGCCGACTGACCCACATCCCACGCGGTCTGGCGTCGGGCGATGTGGTTGGGGCTACGCTGTTTTATGCCGCTGATGAGGATGAATATGAAGACGCCCGAACCTCCACCATCGCGCGGGTCGAAGGGGCGCTGGCCAATATCGTCGACAATCTGGAAGACAGTCAGTTCATCACCCCTGCTATTGTGGATCGCGATCCGGTGACCGTGGCCATCGGCACAGAAGGTGCAGCGCCGGTGCTGGCCCGCGCGATCAAGGCGGATTTGGAAGAACGTCTGCCCGCCACTCTGGGCACAATGGCGCGGATCGGTAAGGCCTTCCGCTACGCAGTCGACGTGTTGCCCTTCGGGCGGCCGCGCCGCGATTTCTGGCGGGAGTACTATTTCAACGCCGGCCCCCGCGCGATGGAAGAGGCGGGCGAAGAAGGGATCAACGACGCGCTGCAAACCCTTCTGGAAAAACATAAAAACCGGAAAGGGCGCGAGGGGCATGTGGCCTTCGTAGGGGCAGGTCCGGGCGATCCGGAATTGCTGACACTGAAGGCGCGCAAGGCGCTTGATGAGGCCGATGTGGTGATCCACGACCGGTTGGTCAGCCCCGAGGTTCTGGAACTGGCGCGTCGTGAGGCGATTATGATTGACGCGGGCAAAAAAGGTTTTGGTCCCTCCACAGAGCAAAGCGAAATCAACGGCCTGATCGTTGAACATGCCGCTGGCGGCGCGCAGGTCGTGCGGCTGAAGGGCGGGGACCCGACGATGTTTGCCCGTCTGGATGAAGAGATCACGGCGCTGGATGCGGCCGGTATTTCGTGGAACATCGTGCCCGGCATCACGGCGGCCTCTGCGGCGATTGGGCAAAGCCTGACCGAACGGGGGCGCAATGCCTCCGTCCGGTTTGTCACAGGCCACGATATGAAAGGATTTGCCGAACACGATTGGCGCGGGCTGGCAACGCCCGGCGCAGTGGCTGCGATTTACATGGGAAAACGGTCTGCGCGCTTCGTGCAGGGGCGGCTTTTGATGTATGGCGCGGATCGAAACCTGCCTGTCACCATCATCGAGAATGCGACGCATCAAAATCAGCGCGTGCTTGCCACGCGGTTGGATCGCTTTTCGCAGGATCTGGAAGAGGCAGATTTGTCCGGTGCCGCGCTGACATTCATTGGCCTTGAGCCGCGTGCGGCCCATGTTGCGTTGTCTGAACAAACCCAAGGGGTTATCGGCTGAATTTAAGGCGGCCGCGCTCAAATCCCATGGCATGCCTGTCAACGTCTCTGGACACCCGTGCGGTGATCTGACTAGATATCTTCAAAGCACGCGCGCCCGCCAGCCAGAGACTTTTTCGGGAAATCCCCCAATGCCAGATTCGATGTCAGATCCGCAAACCGCGACCAAGCCCCAAAAAGCCATGCCCGATGCGCAAAAGGTTACCGCCGTAACGCATTGGACAGACAAACTTTTTTCCTTTCGCGTCACGCGCCCCGCGTCCCTGCGCTTCCGGTCGGGGGAGTTTGTGATGATCGGGCTGATGCAGACGGATGAAAAAACCGGTCGTGAAAAGCCGCTTCTGCGCGCCTATTCGATCGCCAGCCCGTCCTGGGATGAAGAGCTGGAATTTTATTCCATCAAGGTCCAGGACGGCCCGCTGACCTCTCGGTTGCAGCATATCCAGCCGGGCGATGATCTCATCCTGCGCCCCAAGCCCGTGGGTACCTTGGTCCATGACGCGTTGTTGCCGGGCAAACGGATCTGGTTTTTTGCGACTGGCACCGGGTTTGCGCCCTTTGCGTCATTGCTGCGGGATCCGCAGACGTACCATGACTACGACGAGGTGATTATCACCCACACCTGCCGCGAAGTGGGGGAGTTGGAGTACGGCGCCCGCCTGATAGATGACATTCGCGGCGATGATATGCTGGCCGAACTGATCGGCGAAAAATTCCATGAAAAACTGCGCTATTACCCCACGACAACCCGCGAAGAGAGCCCGAAAATGGGGCGGATCACCGACCTGATGCGATCGGGTGAGGCGTTTGCTGACCTGGGCGTAGATCCCATCAATCCGGAGCAAGACCGCGCCATGGTTTGTGGCAATCTGGCCTTCAATCTTGAAATCAAAGAGATGCTTGAGGGATATGGGCTTCGTGAAGGGGCCAACTCTGAGCCCAAGGAATACGTGGTTGAGAAGGCGTTTCTGGATTAACGCCACCGCCTGACCCATTGGCCCAAAACAGTTTTCCCGTCTTTGCTTCTAATTTGCACTGCATTGCGGATTTTGAACGCTTGAGGCCGTGGCAAACCGAGGCCATTCTGCGCCCAAACGAGTCAGTTGAAATGCATGGGCCAATGCCCCATTTCTTAACAACAGATGGAGAAAACCGGGGCTGCCTAACGTAGGGGCCGGAGTTTTCTTGCCAAAAACAAGGATAAGAGCATGCAAGACCCCCTCAACATATCCTACCCCGTGCTGCCGCTGCGCGATATCGTGGTCTTCCCACACATGATCGTGCCGCTGTTCGTGGGGCGGGACAAATCGGTGCGCGCCCTCGAAGAGGTGATGCAGGACGACAAACAGATCCTGCTGTCCAGCCAAGTTGATCCCGGTGAGGATGATCCAGACTCTGATGGCATCTACCGCACGGGCGTGCTGGCCAACGTGCTGCAATTGTTGAAGCTGCCCGATGGCACGGTGAAGGTGCTGGTGGAAGGTGTGACGCGGGTCAAAATCCTCGAATACCTTGAAAACGATGATTTCTTTGAGGCCCGCGCCGAATACGTGGCCGAAATGCCCGGCGATGCCGCGACGATTGAGGCGCTGCTGCGCACCGTCACGGATGAGTTCGCCCGCTACGCCAAGGTGAAGAAAAACATTCCCGAAGAGGCTCTTGCGGCTGTCTCGGAAAGCGACGAACCAGCGAAGCTTGCTGATCTTGTGTCTGGCCATCTGGGCATCGAGGTGGCGCAGAAACAGGAGCTTTTGGAAACGCTGTCGGTCTCTGAGCGGCTGGAGAAAGTCTACGGTCTGATGCAGGGCGAAATGTCCGTGCTACAGGTCGAGAAAAAGATCAAAACCCGTGTCAAAACCCAGATGGAACGCACACAGCGTGAGTACTATTTGAATGAGCAGATGAAGGCCATTCAGAAGGAACTGGGTGACGGCGAAGAGGGCGAAGGCGAAGTGGCCGAGCTTGAGGCCAAAATCGAAGAGACCAAGCTTTCGAAAGAAGCCCGCGAAAAGGCTGAGGGTGAGCTCAAGAAGCTCAAAAACATGAGCCCGATGAGTGCTGAAGCGACGGTCGTGCGCAACTATCTTGATTGGATGCTGTCGATCCCGTGGGGTACCAAATCCCGCGTGAAAAAGGATCTGAACAAGGCGCAAGACATTCTTGATGCCGATCACTTCGGCCTGGAAAAAGTCAAAGAGCGGATCGTGGAATACCTCGCCGTGCAGCAACGCTCGAAGAAACTCAAAGGCCCGATTATGTGCCTTGTGGGGCCTCCGGGCGTGGGTAAAACATCGCTTGGGAAATCCGTCGCCCGCGCGACGGGTCGCGAATTCATTCGCATTTCCCTTGGCGGTGTGCGCGATGAAAGCGAAATTCGCGGTCACCGGCGGACATATATTGGTTCCATGCCCGGCAAGATCATTCAGGCGTTGAAAAAAGCGAAGACGACGAACCCGCTCATTCTTCTCGATGAGATCGACAAGATGGGGCAGGATTTCCGGGGTGACCCGGCGTCTGCGATGCTTGAGGTGCTGGACCCTGAACAAAACGCGACCTTCACGGACCACTATCTGGAGGTCGAATATGACCTCTCGAACGTGATGTTCTTGACGACTTCGAACAGCTACAACATGCCTGGGCCTTTGCTGGACCGGATGGAGATCATTCCACTTGCAGGCTACACCGAGGATGAAAAGCGCGAGATTGCCAAGCAACACCTCATTCCAAAGCAAATCAAGAACCACGGCCTGAAAGCCAAGGAGTTCGAACTCTCCGATGATGCACTGACCGACATTGTGCGCTACTACACGCGCGAGGCCGGTGTGCGGAACCTGGAGCGGGAGATCGCGAAGGTTGCGCGGAAATCCGTCACCAAGATCATCAAGAAAGAGGCGGAGGCGGTCTCCGTGACGCCCGACAACCTGGATGACTTCCTGGGCGTGCGAAAACACCGCTTTGGTTTGGCCGAAGAGGCCGATCAGGTGGGCGTTGTCACAGGTCTGGCATATACCTCCGTCGGGGGCGAGCTTCTCAATATCGAAGCGCTGCGTCTTCCGGGTAAGGGCCGGATGAAGACGACCGGTAAACTGGGCGATGTGATGAAGGAAAGCATTGATGCGGCTTCATCCTATGTCCGGTCCATCGCGCCTGAGATCGGGGTGAAACCACCGCGCTTTGAAAAGTGGGATATCCACGTGCACGTGCCCGAAGGCGCGACGCCCAAGGATGGCCCGAGCGCCGGTCTGGCGATGGTGACGTCTATCGTGTCGGTCCTGTCAGGCATTCCGGTGCGCAAGGACATCGCCATGACGGGTGAAGTGACACTGCGCGGTAACGCGCTGGCCATCGGCGGTTTGAAAGAAAAGCTGCTCGCGGCTTTGCGTGGTGGCATCAAAACTGTGCTGATCCCGCGCGAGAACGAAAAGGACCTCGCAGAGATCCCCGATAACGTGAAAGAGGGGCTGGATATCATCCCCGTCGATCACGTGCGCGATGTGCTGAAGCTGGCCTTGGTGGGTGCACCCGAACCTGTCGAATGGGATGAGGCCGCCGAAGAGGCCGCCGCGGCAGAGGCCGCGCGCGCCAGCGGTACAGACGGGTCCAGCGCGATCACCCATTGATTTGAACAAAGAAGGGCGGCAGTTGTGCCGCCCTTTTTGCATCTACATCCGAAACAAAAAAGCGCCCCGAACCCGGAGCGCTTTTTGCTTTTCACGTTTTCAGTTTCAGGTGTCATCGCGCGAGGCCTGTCCCGCGCATCTCCCTCAGCCGAAAAGGCGTTGTCTTATCCGAACGCGCCTGCCGCACCCAGAAGAATGGCCATCACCGCAAGCGCGGCAATAATCATCAGCTGGTTGGCATTTGCGGATGTGTCGGCAGCGATCACTTCAGGTTCCATGAACGGTTCAGTGACACCAGATGCGTAGGCAGTTCCGACCATGATGGCCAGAAACGCAGCGGCAGTAAGCAGTTTCTTCACGAGCAGCCCCCAATAACTATATGTAGGTATTGAATACGGCCCAACCTACCAAAGGTCAACTGAGCGGTGGATATGTTGGGCCATACCTGTATACTACCCCTAAAAGTGCAACATAAGGGGCACACCAAAAATAGCAGGCCAGAGGAGCAGTCATGGCAGCCAAAACATCCACCACATCCGGCAGGAAACCTGCCGCAAAAGCGCCCGGGAAAAGCGCGACCGCGCGCAAGTCTGCGAAGGCAAAGACCGTGTCTAAGGCGGCCGCGCCGGGCGTGTCTACCAAACCCGAAAGCAAAGTCGCCGCGAAACCCAAAACGAAAGCGGCCGCCGAATTGCTGCCCAAGACGGGACTGGCAAAGCCATCCCTGTCCGTTGTGAAGGACGCCGCAACGCCGACCTCTGGGCTGGAGTTGAAGAAGCGCGAACTTCTGGATGAGGTGGTCAAGCGCACGGACGTGAAAAAGAAATTCGCCAAGCCCGTGGTCGAGGCCATGATCGACGTTCTGGGTGAAGCCCTTGCCGCAGAACGTACGCTCAACCTGCAGCCCTTGGGGCGCATTATGCCCAAACGTACAAAAGATACAGGCTCAAACCGTGTGATTACGGCGCGCATTCGACAATCAAAGAACGCGGCGAAAGCGACCGCGAACACTCCAGCCGGAAATAAATCCAGGCCCGCAAGGATCGCGGAAGATACCCCTGTTGCGAAGCCCGCAGAATAGCGGTAATGCACCTTTCCAAGGGTGATTAGCTCAGTGGTAGAGCGCTTCGTTCACATCGAAGATGTCAGGAGTTCGAATCTCTTATCACCCACCATTCCCTTTCGCGGAACGCTTGGCTTTGATGGATGGCTGACGGTTGACGTGGCTCAAAGTTCTGCAGCTTCCCGGGCCACACGGCGAACGTCGCCACGGGTCAGGTTGATGTCGGTCAGTTCGCGATCTGACATTGCGGACAGCTCTCTCAGGACACGATTGTAGGTGCGGCGCTGTGCGACGGCATCGCTGACGCGCTGCAAAAGGTTTGACACGGGGTTGGAGCGGGCGGAGATGTCTTGAAGAATATGTGCCATGGTGGTCACCTTTCGGATCAAAGTGTTTCACGTCCTCCCAGGCTCAAGATGATGATGGCGCGGTGCGATTACCATTGCCTATTGGGCATTGCTGCATTGCAGCGTATTCATGGGCAGGTCTAACCATGCGGGTACGTGATCGTTACCCTGCAGCCTTTTGAAAGTGATGGAGTGTTTGACATGGGCTTTCCGAAAATCTGGTTCCTGCGGCATGGGCAAACCCAATGGAACAAGGAACGACGCCTTCAGGGCCATCTGGATTCACCCCTGACGGATTTGGGCCTTGCCCAGGCCGCATCGCAGGCAGAGATCATGGCACCCATCCTGTCAGCCGACCCGGATTTGACCTGTCTTGTGTCACCTTTGGGCCGGGCCATGCATACGGCCGAAATTGCGCTTGGTGGACGGGCCTGTGTGACGGATCCGCGATTGGCGGAGGTGGCCACAGGTGACTGGGAAGGCCAGCTGCGCGACAGACTGCCCACAGGCGGGCGCAATGATCTTTTTCTCTACACTGCGGCGCCGGGCGGCGAAGGATTTGACGCGTTAGAGGCGCGGGTGCAGGCGGTGCTTGACGGGATAACCGGGCCCACGGTGATCGTGTCGCACGGGCTTTTGGGCAAGGTTCTGCGCGGCCTTGTGCGCGGGCTCACCCGGGAAGAGATGGGCGATCTCAGCAACAAGCAGGGCTGCGTTTACGTGCTTGATGGCGGTTCGGAAACCTTGCTTGAGGCGTAAGCGCAACGCATTCTTTCAAAGATTTCGGTCCCTTTGGCCCTATCCTGCCCCTTGCCCCCGCTTTTCAAATCGGGGCAGCATAGCTGAGAAATCCTGCCCCATCCCGTCCTCCTGTTCCACGAATTGCGCATAAA
>JBCCAJ010000285.1:0-4362 GCA_039814845.1 Pseudomonadota bacterium
CGTGTCAGACGCGTTCAGCGATGACGAATTCCGGGGGATCATTGAGCGAGCGTATGCAGGGTTCAACCACCCGGCCCGCGCCCCTTTGGTGGAACTGGCCCCGGGCCATCACCTGTTGGAGCTGTTCCATGGGCCGACCTTAGCGTTCAAGGATTTCGCCATGCAGCTCATCGGCCAGATGTTTGAGTTCTCGCTCAAACGATCTGGTGGCCGCGTCTGCATCGTGGGTGCCACGTCGGGCGATACAGGCTCTGCCGCGATGGAGGCATTTCGCGGGCTTGAGGCGGTTGATGTCTTCATCCTCTACCCCCATGGCCGCGTCTCTGAGGTGCAGCGCCGCCAGATGACCACGCCTACTGAGGACAATGTTCACGCCCTGGCGCTGACCGGCCATTTCGATGATTGCCAGGCCCGCGTGAAGGACATGTTCAACGATTTCGATTTCCGCGACGGTGTGGGTCTTGCGGGCGTGAATTCGATCAATTGGGCGCGCGTGATGGCCCAAGTGGTCTATTTCTTCACCTCTGCGGTGTCTGTGGGCGCTCCGCACCGATCTGTGAGTTTCACAGTTCCAACCGGCAATTTCGGGGATATCTTTGCCGGCTACATCGCAAAACGGATGGGCCTGCCTGTGGATAGATTGGTGGTTGCCACCAACCAAAACGACATCCTGCATCGGTGCCTATCCATGGGCGATTACACACCCGAAGGCGTCATCCCCTCGATCAGCCCGTCCATGGATATCCAGGTCAGTTCCAATTTCGAACGCGCGCTTTACTATGCCTATGATCAGGACGGCGGGGCCGTCAGCCAGTTGATGGACGAACTGAAGCGCGGCGGCTTTCACGTCTCCCAAGGCGCGCAAGAGGCGCTTCGTGAGGCATTTGATTCCGATCGGTGTTCAGAAGACGACACCAGCGCCACCATCAAACGCGTGATGTCCACGACCAGCGAACTGCTTTGCCCCCATTCCGCAGTAGGCGTCCATGTCGCCGAGCAAAACCTCGCCCCCGCCACTCCGATGATCACGCTGGCCACTGCCCACCCGGCAAAGTTCCCCGCCGCCGTGGAAAAGGCCACCGGCATCCATCCCCCCTTGCCCTCGCATATGGCCGACCTGTATGACCGGTCGGAACGGGTGACGCGGGTCGAAAATGACCTCGCCGCCATCGAAGGGATCATAAGGGAAAGAACCGGGAATTGACGGTCAGGCTTACCACTCTCGATAACGGCTTCCGCATCGTGTCAGAGCCGATGCCCGGGCTGCAATCAGCGGCCATCGGCATCTGGGTTCTGGCAGGAGCGCGTCACGAATCCGCGCCGCAAAACGGCATCGCACATTTCCTGGAACACATGGCCTTCAAAGGCACCACCACGCGCTCTGCCCTGGACATCGCGGAGGCCATCGAAGACGTGGGCGGCTACATCAACGCCTACACCTCGCGCGAGGTCACGGCCTATTACGCGCGCGTCTTGGGGGAACATGTGCCTCTGGCGCTGGACGTGGTGGCAGACATTCTGCGCCGCCCTGTTTTCGACCCCCATGAGATTGAAATCGAACGCGGCGTGATCTTGCAGGAAATCGGGCAGTCCCTCGACACGCCCGATGACATTATCTTCGACTGGCTGCAGGAAAAGGCCTATCCCGATCACCCGCTGGGCCGAGCCATCCTTGGTGATGAATCCCGCGTGCAGGGGTTTTCCCGCGAAGACCTAACCGGCTTTGTGGGTCAGCATTACCGCCCCGGTCAGATGATCCTGTCCGCCTCCGGTGCGGTTGATCACGATGCCTTGGTCCGCGCCGCAGAAGAACAGTTCGGCGACATGCAAGGCGCGTCCGAGACAACCGCCCCTACCGCGCAATTCGCAGGCGGGGAAAGCCGCACCATCAAATCCCTCGAACAGGCCCATTTCGCATTGGCCTTTGAAAGCCCCAACTACTGCGATGCGCGCATCTACGCCGCCCAAATCTACGCCTCCGCCCTCGGCGGTTCCATGTCCTCGCGCCTGTTTCAGGAAGTGCGCGAAAAACGCGGGCTGTGCTACACGATCTATGCGCAGGCCGGCGCCTATGCCGACACGGGCATGATGACGATCTATGCGGGAACGTCCGGCGAACAGGTGCCCGAACTGGCGCAGATCACGATAGATGAGATGAAGCGCGCTGCCGAGGATCTATCTGAGGCCGAACTGAACCGCGCCCGTGCGCAGATGAAAGCGGGGCTCTTGATGGGTCTCGAAAGCCCCTCGAACCGCGCCGAACGGCTGGCGCGCATGATCCAGATCTGGGGCCGCGTGCCCGAACTGACCGAGGTGGTGGACCGCATCGACGCCGTGACGCTCTCTGATATGCGCGCCATTGCGGAAACCACGATCGCACAGGCCCCGGCCGCTATGGCGCTCTATGGGCCTGTCGAAACCGCCCCTACGCTTGAGGCGCTGCAGGTCAGGCGCGCCGCGTGATAGGGCCGTGATGCTGCTGCCCGGCCGGAAAGTTCGGATCGAAACGGAGCGCATGAGCCTGCGCCAACCGATCCTGACGGACTTTCGCAGCTGGTCCACCCTGCGTCGAGGGTCTGCCGATTTCCTGACACCTTGGGAACCCGCATGGGCCACAGATCACCTGTCGCGCAAAGGCTTCACGAACCGTGTTTACTGGGCCCAGCGCTGCATCAAGAACGGCTCTGCCTTACCGCTTTTCCTGGTGCGACGAAATGACGATAAGCTGATGGGCGCGATCACGCTCGACAACATCCGCCGCGGCCCGGCTCAAGCGGGCACTCTGGGCTATTGGATCGGGGAACCCTACGCCCGGCAGGGCTACATGCGCGAAGCGATCACTGGCACGGTCCACCATGCTTTTGAACGGCTTGATCTGTCCCGAATTGAGGCCGCATGTCTGCCCGAAAACGGAGCCTCCCGCAGCTTGCTCGAAAAATGCGGTTTCAAATATGAAGGCGTCGCGCAAAGCTATCTGCAAATCAACGGCCGCTGGCGCACCCATGTGCTCTACGCCGCCTTACGGTTTGATCGCCGAGGCAAAGCCGACACCTAACAGCGCCGAAGGCGCTACCCTCCCCCGCGCGAAGCGCGCTGCCCGCCCTGGCGCGAAGCGCGCCACCAACAGCGGCAGCCGAGACAGCCCGTTTGGGCTGACGAGACGCCAGGACGGGCTATGTCTGTGAAAAAGGGAGATTTACAGATGTTGAGATACCTCGCAGCCCTCCTCCTCTTGGCCACCCCTGCGATGGGGCAAGACGCGCGCCAGCCAAGTCACTGTCTGTCCCTTGCTGAGGCCCCCGGTATCGAATACCTCCACAAGACCGCCTTTACCGATCCAGTGCCAGAAGGCCGCGTGCGTATCCAGTACATCCACCACGCGTCTTTCCTGATCCAAACTCCAGGTGGCCTCTCTGCCGTCACCGATTTCACGGGTTTTGTCGGCAATGTTGATTTCATCCCCGACATCGTCACAATGAACCACGCCCATTCCACCCATTGGACCGCCTTCCCCGATCCCGCCATTCCCCATGTCCTGCGCGGCTGGGGTGAGGAATTTGGTCGGGGCGTCACCCACAATCTCGACCTGGGCGAGATGCTGGTGCGCAATGTCTCCACCGATATCCGCTCCGCCTTCAGCGGGTCCGAACCCAAAGGAAATTCCATCTTCGTATTTGAGGCGGCAGGGCTGTGTGTGGGTCATCTTGGCCATCTCCACCACGAACCCACGGTCGAACAATACGCCGCCCTTGGCCGTGTCGATGTCGTGATGGCCGCTGTTGATGGCGGGCTCACGCTCGATCTGCCCACGATGCTGCGGGTGATGGACAGGCTGCGCTCGTCCGTCGTGATCCCGATGCACTGGTTCTCTGAGGCGTCTCTCACCGATTTTCTCGCCGGGATGGAGGATGGGTTCGACATCGTCATCACCGAAGGCTCCTCCATCACGCTGAGCCAGAACAGCCTGCCCGGCCGACCCACCGTCATGGTTCTACGCCCCGAATTCCTGCGCGACGATCTGGAATAGGCCGCATTTTCTTCGAAAAAGATGCATCGGAAAATTCAAATTTTCTGATGCGGAATTTTGCAAAATTCTGCGGGTCTCTACCGAAGGATTGAGCGTAAGACCAACAGACCGATCCTTTAAATCCATCCCGCGGCACACCCCCATCTAACAGGTGCGACTGCTCACAAAACCCTTGAAAATCCCCACAAAACCCATCATGTAACACGCGTCCCAACCAACTGGACGCCAAGATAAGGAGAGACCATGGCCAAGGAAGATACGCTCGAATTTCCCGGTGTCGTCAAGGAACTCCTGCCAAATGCGACATTTCGGGTCGAGCTTGAAAACGGCCATGA
>JBCCAJ010000272.1:0-4493 GCA_039814845.1 Pseudomonadota bacterium
ATACGCCCGAAGATATCCCCCAAATGCCTGCGGCCTATTCGGACGCACCTATCCCCGTGGCAGAGCCGCGCAAGGTGGTGCAGCACACGGCCCGCAAAGCGCCTCAACCCTCCGCCCAGGCCCGGGCTGAGGCGCAACCGGCCCTGCAATTCGAAGAACGCCCCCGCCCGGCGTTTGAATTGCCGGAGCTGTCTTTGCTGACCAACCCGGTCACGATCCAGCGCCACCATCTGAGCGATGACGCGTTGGAGGAAAACGCGCGAATGCTGGAAAACGTGCTGGATGATTACGGTGTGAAGGGGGAGATCGTTTCGGTTCGCCCGGGCCCTGTGGTCACGATGTACGAGTTGGAACCCGCGCCGGGTTTGAAGGCGAGCCGTGTGATCGGTCTGGCCGATGATATCGCGCGGTCCATGAGTGCGCTGTCGGCGCGTGTGTCTACTGTGCCCGGACGGTCGGTGATCGGGATCGAACTGCCCAATGACAATCGTGAAATGGTGGTGCTGCGCGAACTGCTGTCGGCCCGTGATTTTGGGGATAGCAATCAACGTCTGCCGCTGGCTTTGGGTAAGGATATTGGTGGCGACCCTGTGGTGTCGAACCTTGCCAAGATGCCCCACCTGCTGATCGCGGGGACGACGGGGTCGGGTAAATCCGTGGCGATCAACACGATGATCCTCAGCCTGCTGTACAAGCTGACACCGGAAGAGTGCCGGTTGATCATGATCGACCCCAAGATGCTGGAACTGTCGGTCTATGACGGCATCCCCCATCTTCTCAGCCCCGTGGTGACTGATCCCAAAAAGGCTGTGGTGGCGCTGAAATGGGTCGTGGCGGAGATGGAAGAGCGGTATCGCAAGATGTCCAAAATGGGCGTGCGCAATATCGACGGGTTCAACAGCCGGGTGGAGGATGCCCTGTCCAAGGGTGAGATGTTCTCTCGCACCGTGCAGACGGGCTTTGATGATGAGACGGGCGAGCCCGTGTTTGAGACAGATGAGTTCGCACCTGAAAAGATGCCCTACATCGTCGTGGTCGTTGATGAGATGGCCGACCTGATGATGGTCGCGGGCAAAGAGATTGAAGCCTGCATTCAGCGTCTGGCACAGATGGCGCGGGCGAGCGGCATTCACCTGATCATGGCCACGCAGCGGCCATCGGTCGATGTGATCACCGGCACGATCAAGGCGAACTTCCCTACGCGGATTTCGTTCCAGGTGACCTCGAAAGTCGACAGTCGCACCATCCTTGGCGAAATGGGCGCCGAGCAGCTTCTGGGCATGGGTGACATGCTCTACATGGCCGGCGGTGGCAAAATCACCCGCTGTCACGGTCCGTTTGTCTCGGATGAAGAGGTCGAAGAGGTCGTGAACCACCTCAAAGCCTACGGCCCGCCCGAATATGTCGGCGGCGTGCAGGACGGTCCGGAAGAGGACAAGGCCAGCAATATCGACGCGGTTCTGGGGCTGGGTGGCAATACGGATGGCGAAGATGCGCTGTATGATCAGGCGGTGCAGATTGCGATCACGGATCGGAAGTGTTCGACCTCCTACATTCAGCGCAAACTGGCGATCGGTTACAACAAGGCCGCGCGTTTGGTGGAGCAGATGGAAGATGAGGGCGTGGTGAGTGCTGCCAACCATGTGGGCAAGCGTGAGATTTTGGTGCCTGAGCAGTAGGCGCGCAGTAAGGCAGCTTTCCGCGCACAGATGCGTGAAGATGGGTGCAACTGCGCGGAAATATGACTAGGTCGATTGCATGAAACACGTAAAACGCCTTATCGGCACCGCCTTGACCACTGCTGTGCTTGCCTTGCCTGCGGCGGCAGACAAACTGTCTTTGTCGGAGATTTCCGCCTATTTGAACGGCTTTTCCGCCGCCTCAGGCCAGTTCACGCAGATCAATGATGATGGCACGATCAGCACGGGCCAGATTTACATGAAACGCCCCGGCAAAGTGCGGTTTGAATATAACCCGCCTGAGGATATGCTGGTCGTGGCGGACGGGTCGCGCGTGGGCGTGGTGGATGGCAAATCCAATACCGGGCCCGAGGCCTATCCGTTGGGTCGCACGCCTTTGAAAATCATTCTGGCGCGGAATGTTGATTTCACACGCGAACGGATGGTGACAGGGCATGCAAGCGATGGCACCTCGACCACCGTTCAGGCGCAAGACCCTGAAAACCCCGAATATGGCAGTATCGAATTGGTCTTTACCGGTGATCCGGTGGAGCTGCGCCAATGGGTGATCAATGACGGAGCGGGCGCGCGCACGACGGTGGTTCTGGGCAATCTGGAAACGGGCGTGCGGCTGGACGATGAAAACTTCGTCATTCCCGGGCTAGAAGGCCGCGAAATCGACCGCTAGAGCGAGACGCGCCCGTCGGGAAGCGACGAGCGCGCATTCTTTTAAAGTCTACGGCAACTTCTGAGCTGTGAGGCATAGGTATCCGCCCGCGCCGCTGTTTTGTCGGCCACGCCCATCAGCCAGGGTTTCTTGCGATAGGACCCGCGCTTATACCCGCCCCGGCCTTCGTGATAGGCCAGATACTGGTTGCGCGTGTCATGCATGGAAATGCCAAGGCGTTCGTTGGTTTCCGACATGTACCAGCCGATGAAATCGGTGGCGTCGCGAATGTCATCGCGGCGCGCACCTCTGCTGCGCGTGTCTTCCTTGTATTCCTCCCAGGTGCCATCCAGCGCCTGAGAATACCCGAAGGCCGACGAAATCCGCCCCATCGGGATCACGCCCAATGTCCAGCGAAACGGTGTGCGCGCGTCGCTCACGAATTTGCTTTCCTGATAGATCGTTGCCATCTGAACGGGAATCGGTACGCCCCATTTGCGCTCCGCTTGTCGCATGGCGCGGTGATAATGCGGCTTTTGGTCTAGGATTGTGCACGCGTTATCTAGTGACTTGGACGGCAAATCGCCGCTGCGTCCACCGCAAGACGCAACCAATACCACCAGAATTATAGCGCGAAGAGTTCTGCTCATCTGCCTCTCGCTTATGTTTTTTCTTTTATTTTAGCCGATTTGGAACGGTTAGGAAATCACTAATATGAGGGTGGGCTTTGTCACCTCCCGGTTCACAAACTGTTTCCTCAAAATTCCGGCCCGCCCGTTGGACAAACCCGGCTTGATCGCAGTAAAGTCGGGCGTTAGGTGGTACGACTATGTATTCTACGCGGGCGAAATATCATTTGGGCCAGATTGTACGGCACAGGAAACATCCCTTTCGGGGTGTCATTTTTGATGTGGATCCGGAGTTTTCCAATACCGAGGAATGGTACGAGTCGCTCCCCGAGGAAAGCCGCCCATCGAAGGAGCAGCCGTTCTATCACCTGCTCGCGGAAAATGACCAAAGTTACTACGTGGCCTATGTCAGCGAGCAGAACCTGATTGCGGATTATTCGGGGGAGCCCGTGGGCCATCCGGACATCCCGGATCTGTTTGGTCCGTTTGAGGACGGGCAGTATCCGCTGCATTTCCAGTTGAACTAAGCCTCAGACCTGAAACTTGAGGCACACCGCCTAAATCAAAATACCCGCCTGATGGGCACCATCGGGCCGCGCCGGTCCGCCCCCGTCGAACCTGTGGTTCGCCTTTGGCGAAACGGGCGGCGCGTTCCGCACCACCCCGCGGACCGCCTCGTGAACTGAATAAGGGAACGCCTAAGGTTTAAGGTCGGAGGATTTACGCTCAATACCCTAGTGCACAGCCGTCTTTGCGCGGATCACTTGCCCCCTCCAGCAGACCATCCTCACGGATCATGATCGATTGCGCACCACCAAGCGGGCGTTCTTTCATCACCACGTTGTGGCCCATAGATGCAAGTTCGGTGCAGACCGGATCGGAATAGCCTTCCTCCATCTGCAGCTCCCCCTTCTCAGCAAAGCAGCGGGGCGCGTCGATGGCATCCTGTGGGGTCATGCCAAAGTCTTCTAAGTTGGTGACAAACCGCGCATGTCCGGTGGATTGGTACTGCCCACCCATCACGCCGAAGGCATTCATCACGCGGCCCTCGCGCCGCAGGATGCCGGGAATGATCGTATGCATCGGGCGCTTGCCCGGACCGATCTCATTGGGGTGGCCCGGCGTCAGGTTGAACGCCGCGCCGCGATTGTGCAGCAGGATGCCGAATTTCTCGGATGCAATGCCCGACCCGAACCCGTGGAAGATGGAATAGATCATCGACACGGCCATGCGGTCACGATCCACGGTGATGATGTTGATGGTGTCCTTGTGGAACGCCTCCGTCAGCGTGGCCACATCGCCCGTGGCTTTCTTTGGGTCCACCAAACCGGCCAATCGGTCGGCGGTATCCTGGGACAGCATAAAATCGACCCGCGCGGTATGATCAGGATCGGCGATGATCCGGTTGCGGGCGTCATAGGCAATCTTGGTCACTTCCGCCTCGATATGCGCGCGCACGGCCCCCATGGGATCCATGGATGCCAGATCGAAATGCTTGAGCATGTTGAGCATTAGGAT
>JBCCAJ010000225.1:0-5189 GCA_039814845.1 Pseudomonadota bacterium
CCGTTCTCTTCCCACGTGCCTGTCACCACGGCGAAAACGATCTTCCCACCGGGCCGAACCAGACGCACATATTCGCGCAACGCAGACGGTGGCACCTGCGTGGTCGTCCCACAGGTCACCAACGCATCGGCCTTATCGGCGGGCAGGTCGGTTTCCCGGCTCAGATCCACCTGATGCAGGGCGCCATAGATCCCCTTGGCCGCCGCCAGTTCCAGCATACCTGCAGAGTAGTCGAGCGCGGTGAGATTCGAAAATCCCACCTCCTTCAACGCCGCGCCCACCAGCCCCGTGCCTGCGCCCGCATCAATCACTCGAGCATCGCGGTCCAACACGCTGGCGGCCACCTTCGTCAACTCAGCGGGCGCGATGTAGTCATCCAAGGACCCAACATCGCCATCATACTGCACCGCCCAGATGTCATAACGGCGGCGCATCTCTTCGTTACTGGGTGCGCGGATCACCCAATCCACTCGCGCGGCCTGATTGTCGGGCAACTCGTCAGTCATCTCTCACACGATCCCGTGGCTTCGATTGTAGCCATTGACCGCAGGCGGCTCCCATGCGCCAAGCGCGCCGTCCTTGGGCGCAAACACCTCCACCAAAAGCGGATAACAGGCCGCCTCATCGCTCGAATGCTCCGACGAACAATCGCCTCCCGGGCAGGCCGACAGCGCGCCCAAAAGATCAATCTCGGCGAAGAATTCAAGGTAATCCCCGGGCCGCACGGGGCTGGCCTTCATGAAATACTGCCCCGTGTCGCGCGTGAACCCCGTGCACATGAACACATTCAGCACGTCATGCACCAACGGCTCGGCCTCCTCCACCGTCAGCCCAGTCTCATGAACCAGAGCCCTGAGCAGATTGGAATGGCAGCAATTATGGTAATGCGTGCCTTGCAACAAATAGCCGGTATAGGGATCGCAGCGCGTGCCAATGACGTCATGCACAGACCCGCCAAATTCATCAATCCCGTACCAACCCAGTGTATCCTCGACAATCGTCGCCATTGGCCGCAGATACGGAAAGGAGGACCACATCCGCTCTCCGGTGGTGATGTGCGTGCCATGTAAGGCGCGGGTCTTGCCAGAATAAAACCTCTCATTCAGATCATGAGCATGCCACAGGTTCAAATCCCCAACCTGCGGGCCTTCGACGGAGGTGATGCGAAAAAATTGCCCGGCTTTGACATGAAAACAACTGGCATCCCTCGGCCGCGCGACCACCTCGGCCACTTTTTCCGCGGCACCGCGTGCGGCCCGGTAGAGCCCTAAATCCGGCTTGGGCAGCGTCTCGTTGGGATAACAAATCACCGGCCTCACAGCCCGGCGGGTCTCAGCATCAGCAGGAATGGTCATCTGCGCTCCTTGTCTTAGCACCCGCCCAGACAAAGCGCATAAAGCTCGGGTGTAAAGCCCACCCCGGCTTCATCTCTCCAAAAAATACTCAGATTCACGCCACCACATCAGCGCGGCTCCATGATCAAGAGAGCGAAATCTTCAAAAGATTTCGTACGCAGTCTTACAAAGACTGCGCGCCTCGCTCAGACGGCGCGCTCAACCATCATCTTCTTGATCTCGGCGATGGCCTTTGCGGGGTTCAGACCCTTGGGACAGGTCTTCGCGCAGTTCATGATGGTGTGACAACGGTAAAGCTTGAAGGGATCTTCCAGATCGTCCAACCGCTCTTTCTGTGACTGATCCCGACTGTCGATGATCCAACGATACGCATGCAATAGCGCCGCAGGCCCAAGATACTTGTCTCCGTTCCACCAGTAACTCGGGCAGGATGTCGAACAAGACGCACACATCACGCATTCATAAAGCCCATCGAGCTTCTCACGATCCTCAATCGACTGCCGCCATTCCTTCTCAGGCCGCTGCGTCTTTGTCTCCAGCCACGGCATGATGGAAGCATGCTGCGCGTAGAAATGCGTCAGATCCGGGATCAGATCCTTCACCACAGGCATATGCGGCAACGGGTAAATCTTCACCGTACCGGCAGGCGTCTCATCAATCCCGTGGATACAGGCCAGCGTATTAATCCCACCGATATTCATCGCACACGATCCGCAAATCCCTTCGCGGCAGGACCGCCGGAACGTGAGTGTCGGATCAATCTCATTCTTGATCTTGATCAAAGCGTCCAGAATCATCGGCCCGCACGTGTTCAAGTCCACATGATACGTATCTATCCGCGGATTCTGACCGTCATCCGGGTTCCAGCGATAAATCTGGAACTTGCGCGTGTTGTTGGCGCCCTTAGGCTTGGGCCACGTTTTCCCCCGCGTCATGCGAGAGTTTTTAGGAAGGGCTAGCTGGACCATGATCGTCTCCTGAGGATCTGCCTTGGCTCTTGATCTGTTACATAGTTGCTGACGACCATAGCTCAATCCGTCCCCGCGTGCAGGGGGCAGCTTTGGTCGAATGGTCGCAGCGGCGCGTGTTCATGTCTCAAAAGCTCAGCAAACTGGAAGAATTCTGCGCGATGCACCTGACAGATTGCTCCCGCGCTGCGATCTCAACCACCTGCTCCACTGTGCTTTGCGTCACGCCAGTAACAGATGCCGATCCAATCTGAATGATCTCTCCAGCGGAGGCCGCATCAATGATGCAGTCGGTGACGGGGGCTGCATTCACGCCTGGAAATCGGTCTTCCACAACCCCGTTCACTACCAGTTTCGCCCGGTCCCGCGCCACGGCATCAGCGACATCTTGCGCCGCGCCGCAGCCCACCAATAAAAATGCAGACCCGAGCATCACAAGACGCATCAGAATGTCCGTTCCTTTGGTGCAATCTTCTTCAGCTCAATCCCGCCATCATCCTCCGGCGTCAGCGGTGACTCAATGATCGGGCGATACGTAAGCGTACATTCCGGCCCGTCCACTTTGGCCACTGTGTGCACACGCCATTTATCATCGTCGCGGGTGCTGAAATCTTCATGCGCATGGGCGCCCCGGCTTTCATGGCGCGCCTCCGCGCCATAGATCGTGGCAAGCGCGTTGGGCATCAGGTTGGTCAGCTCCAAACTCTCCATCAGGTCGGAATTCCAGTAAAGGCTGCGGTCCGTGACCTTGATGTCATCAAGCTTCTTGGCAATGACGTCCATCTTCTCCACGCCCTCGGCCATGGTTTTCGACGTCCGGAACACCGCGGCATCCGCCTGCATCGTCTTCTGCATCTCAAGGCGCAATTCTGCCGTGGGGACGTCCCCATCGGCGTAACGCATCGCATCAAACCGGCCGAAGATTTTGTCGACCTCGCCCGTGTTTGTGGAAGGCCGCGCCGCATCCCGATCCACGACCGTGCCCGCACGAATGGCCGACGCCCGACCAAACACAACAAGGTCAATCAGCGAATTGGAGCCCAAACGGTTCGCCCCGTGCACCGACGCACAACCCGCCTCGCCCACAGCCATAAGGCCGGGCACAATGCGGTTAGGATCATCTTCTGTTGGGCTGATCACCTCACCCCAGTAATTGGTTGGAATACCGCCCATGTTGTAATGCACGGTGGGCAGAACCGGGATCGGCTCCTTGGTCACGTCCACGCCCGCAAAGATGCGCGCGCTTTCCGAAATCCCCGGCAGGCGCAACTGCAACGCCTCAGGTGGCAAGTGGCTGAGGTTGAGGTGAATGTGATCGCCTTCCGCACCCACACCACGACCCTCACGGATCTCCATCGTCATCGACCGGCTCACGTAGTCACGCGGCGCGAGGTCTTTGTAATTGGGCGCATAGCGTTCCATGAACCGCTCACCCTCGGAGTTGGTGAGATATCCACCTTCCCCGCGCGCACCTTCCGTGATCAGACAGCCGGAACCATAAATCCCCGTGGGGTGGAACTGAACAAACTCCATATCCTGCAAATGCAGCCCCGCGCGGGCCACCATGCCCCCACCATCCCCCGTACACGTATGCGCCGAAGTGGCCGAGAAATACGCACGGCCATACCCACCGGTGGCCAACACAACCATCTTCGAGTTGAAGACATGCATCGTGCCGTCATCAAGCTTCCAGCAGACAACCCCGGTGCACACGCCATCGGTCATCACTAGGTCAATCGCGAAATACTCAATGTAGAATTCGGCGTTGTTCTTCAGCGACTGCCCATAAAGCGTGTGCAAAATCGCATGCCCCGTCCGGTCGGCGGCGGCACAGGTCCGCTGCACCGGCGGGCCTTCACCATACTCGGTCGTGTGCCCGCCGAAGGGCCTTTGATAAATCTTGCCCTCTTCCGTGCGGGAAAATGGAACGCCGTAATGTTCCAGCTCATACACCGCCTTGGGCGCCTCACGCGCCAGGTACTCCATCGCGTCGGTATCGCCCAACCAGTCGGAGCCCTTCACCGTGTCATACATATGCCACTGCCAGCTGTCGGGCCCCATATTGCCAAGGCTCGCCGCAATGCCGCCCTGCGCCGCCACGGTGTGGGACCGGGTCGGGAACACCTTGGTAATGCAGGCTGTCTTCAGCCCCTGTTCGGCCATGCCCAACGTGGCGCGCAACCCTGCGCCGCCTGCCCCAACGACCACGACGTCATACTCATGCGTCTCGTATTCGTAAGCTGCCATAAAACTCTCTCCGCTCGCGTCTCTAAAGCGCGATCTTCACGATTGCATAAAGACCGATGAGCATCACAGCGTAGCTCAGGCAGGTCATAACAAGGATGGAAACTTTGCGCGCTGTTCCATACACATAGTCCTCCAAAAGGACTTGAACACCGTCGCTGAAATGTTTGAAGCCAACGATGAATGTCAGCGCCACAATCACTGCCGGAAATGGCTTGGCGAAAAAGGCCACAACCTCCGCATGGGGCCGCCCGATCATCGGTCCGACGGTGAAGACAAACAGCGGGATCAGAACAAGCAGCGCAACAGAGCTGACCTTCATCAGCACCGCGTGATGCACCGCCTCGCTCAGCGATCCGTGGGTGAAGGCGTATTTGAGTTTCGAAATCATGCCTGCCTCCTCAAACCAGAACCACGGTGATGATCGTCAGCAGCACAGATCCGCCCACGCACGCCCAGCCCAGCTTTTCCGCCGTGGGAATATCCAGCATCAGCGCATTGTCCCAGATAAGGTGCCGCACCCCGGCCAGCAGATGATACCAAAGCGCCCAAACCGACCCGAGCATGATCAGGTCCCCCAGGAAACTGGTCAGCACCCGATCCGCCAGTGCGAAATACTCCG
>JBCCAJ010000436.1:0-2772 GCA_039814845.1 Pseudomonadota bacterium
AAATCTCCGTTTGAGACGATGTTTCGCGAAGATTACTACGCGCCGAAATTGCTCTTCCTCACCTTCATGGGGGGCGCGGCGGATCGCTGGGCCAATAGTCCGGAGTTTGCGCGGCAAGATGCGCTCAATCTGGCTGCTCAGATCCCTCAAGATATGCCCTGCGTTTTCATGACGACCCTGCCGTCCCACAAGCAGGAGATCGTGGATCGTCGGCTGCAGGCGCAAGAAAACCTAAAGGCGGCCTTTGAGGACACGAATTCGAGATGCTCCTTCGTGTCAGGCCTGACACCTGAGACGATGGATGCCTTCGTGGGCAACAATGCGTTTTTCAGAACCAATTCGGGCGTGGTCAAAGACCCGTTTCACCCGATTGAGACGGGCGCGGAACACTTCTTTGAGCTGCAATCGGGCCGCATCTGTGAAGCGATTTTCGAGCAGATTGGCATGCTGCCTGATCCAAGCGGGTGATTGTGGTTTGGCGGTTCATCGCATGTCTAACGTGGCGGGCACCTGCATCGGTCAATAGCCACGCTCGGGATTGACGACGTTGTGGAGGGGTTCGCCCCTTTGCCAACGCTTCAGGTTTTCGATGAACATCTCAAAGGAGGCCATACCCCAGCCTGCGAAGATCGCCGAGCTGTGCGGGGAGATGATGGCGTTTGGTGCGTCCCAGAAGGGGCTGTCCTCGGGCAGGGGTTCGAGTTCGAACACGTCAAGGCCGGCGGCGGCGATTTGGCCCTCGTGCAGGGCTGTCAGAAGGTCGTCGCCTTTGATCACACCGCCGCGTGACACGTCGATGAGGATGGCGGTGTCTTTCATCGCCGCGAAATCAGACGCACTGATAAGGCCCTTGGTGCTGTCGAGGAGCGGCACGCTGACCACAATCATGTCAGCGCGGGGCCAGAGATCAGGAAGCGCTGAGGCAGGGTGGACCTCATCGACATTGTCCATCTGCGTGGGACGGGCACGGGTGCCGAGGACGTGCATGCCAAAGGCCTTGGCCTTAGCGGCAACAGACTGACCCGTGTGGCCGAGACCCACGACCAGCAATGTCTTGCCTTTGAGCGGGGTCATGTAGCGGTATTTCCAGCGACGGGCGGCTTTGTCTTTTTGGAACTGAGGGACGTCGAGGGTGAAATGCAGTGCGCAGCCGAAGGCGAATTCCGACATCATGTCAGAGGCCACACCGGCGGAGTTGGTGACAGTGGTCTCAGAGGTGTCCCAAGTGCCCAGATGATCACAGCCTGAACCGCCGACGGAAATCCATTCGGGACCGTATGTTCCCAATACATCTTCAGTGGGAAACCCGTAAGTGCCACCAAAGCGGATGGAATAGAGAACGTCTGGCTGGGTCGTTTTCAGCACCTCATCCATGCCGTCATAGCTGTCATGGGTAAAGATCTCAGCCTCGGGGATGGCCTCGCGAAGCTTGTCGGCGAACCCGCCGGGTTTATCGTTGTGGATCAGGACTTTGGGGGCGGCATTGGTCATGCGTTCGGGGGCTCCTGCAGAAGGGTGGTGAGCTCGGAGAGTTTACTGTCTGGTTCAACCATACGATTGCGCATGGTCCAGATGGCCCCGGCGCGGTTGGGCGTGAGGACGCCGTCGCAGAATGCGTGGAACTTGGCCTCTACCTCTGCGTCTGTGCGCCATGCACCGGGGCCGCCGGTGGCGCGGATATCGCCGGATGTCAGCGTGCGGCCGTCTTCGAGGGTAACGTCCACGTCAGACACGCGCTCAGAGGGGAAAAGCGCATTATGGTGGTCTGTGGCCTCCACGGTGATCTGGGGGATGAGGTTGGCGATCTCAGGGTCGGATAGGGTCGCGCCTTCGATGTGGCGAGGGGCCAGTTCGCCGTAGCGGATCATCGTGGCGACGGCAAAATGCATGGAGTATTGCGCCTCGGTCGTGCTGGCGGGCATGGCGGGGAAAAGGCGGGCGGCTTCCGCGAACGTGCGGATGTGGACGGCGGCGATTTGGCTGTGGTTTAGCGCGTGGTCCTCCATCACCTGGCGGGTGGCATCGATTGCGGCGTGGGCCCAGCGGCAGACGGGATAGGGTTTGATGTAGTTGTCTTGCACCGTCCAACGGGTGCCGAGGTCTTCCCAGTACGGCGCGACCTCTGGGGCCTCTACCGTGATGGCGGGCGCGCCGGTGAAACCGGATCCAGCGAGGAAGGCGGCATTGAGGCCCACCAGAGCGCCCATGCCGGAGCCGTCATGGAGCATGGTGGGGGTGTCAATCTCGCGCATCATCTGGCTGCGGGGGCCGTGGTATTCGGCGATGCCGAGGGCGTGGCGGAGGGTGTTTTTGTCGGTTTGGGCAAGGTGACAGGCGAGAGCAGCGACGCCGAGGGCGTTCCAGGCCCCAGACGTGTGGTAGTCGGAGACCGTGGCATGGAGCGCGATGCCCGCGCGGGCGGCGACCTCATAGGCCATGGCCATGGCGCGGAGGGCTTGCGGGCCTGAGAGGTTGTAGCGTTCCGAGAGGGCGAGGAGCGCGGGCACGACGGCGCAACCAATGTGGCCTTTGGTTTCCATCAGGCCGTCATGGCCGTCGAGATTGTCAATTTGCGTGGCCAGCGCCCAGGCCGCCCCCGGTTGGCTGACCTCACGGCCGTCAAAGAGCATAGGTGCGGTGTTGCCGGGCGCGCCGAGGTGCATGGTGGCGGCATAATCGCGGGCGATCTGGCCAACGTGCAGGCGCGTGGCCCCGGCGGCAACACCGATGGTGTCAATAAGCAGGGTGGCGGTGTGGCGAAGCGCGGCGTCG
>JBCCAJ010000488.1:0-2165 GCA_039814845.1 Pseudomonadota bacterium
GAACGGCAACCGCAATTGCATCGCCGTCACCGGGGCCTGCCAAATGACACCGCGCCAGGTTTTTGAGGAACTGGGTGGCTACGATTCGAAATTCAGCCTCAACTTCAATGATGTGGATTATTGCCTGCGACTTTATGAAAAGGGCTATCGCTCCGTCTGTTTGGGGGACGTTGAGCTTTATCACTACGAAGGCGTTTCCAAAGAAGGAGGTGCCAGCGTCCAGGCCAGTGAGATCGCGCTTTTCCTAGATACTTGGCGCGACCGGGTTCCAAAGGATCCCTACCTGCCTTCAAACCTAGTGTGATTTACGTTTTGCGCATGTAAAATAGGCAAGACGGGCCGTTCACACCATCGGCATTTTCAAAATGCACACGGATATCATTGAACCCGTTCCTTTGACACAACGCCTCAATCTCTGGCCGCAGCATCCAGTAATGGGTGTCATCCGGCCCGCCGCAATAGCTATTGGCGTTCCATGCCTGTTCATAGCTGCGCCGGTACAGCGTGAAATTGTGCCCATCATGTTCAAACAGTGTCGGCCCACCTGAAAAAGGGCCGCGCCGTGGATCATCTTCTGGCACCAAATCAGGATCAAAATAGTGCGTCCACAGGATCAGCGCGTTGCATTTGCGGCCCATCATATCGAGCACCTGAACAGGATTGTGCATGTGATAGAGCACGCCTGAGGCGAGAATGATGTCGAATTGCCGATCTGTCTCTGACAGGAACTTCTCAAAATCCCCAAGCAGAAAACGACACCGGGCGAGACCCAGAATTTCCTTGGTCAAAAGGCACCGCAGAAAGGCCTGTTTGTTGGCCTCAATCGCCAACACCTCCGCCGCGCCCCGCTGTTCGAGCATGAAGGAATGGGCACCTTCCAATGGCCCCAGTTCCAACACGCTGGTTCCATCCAGAGGGCCATACTGGTCCAGCGCCCAATGCACCCGCGGGTCGGAATAAAGCGCCATCTCCCCAGCCTGCAGCCCACATTCCGCAGGGAAAGACCCGGTCCATCCAGGGATCAGATCCAGCCCGTTTTGTGGGTGCGGGCTACGACGTTCGTATTTGGAACTCAGCGTATCTTCAGCGCGCCTGCGTTCCATGCCGAACCGGGCGCCAATCCGCCTGAGCCTGCTGATACCCCGCATCGCCGTCTCCAAATGGTCCCGATGATGCACGGGACAGCCAATGCCCACCCATCGCGCAGATTTCATGTCGCTGCAAGTGAAACGCGATTTGTCCAGTTAAGGCAAAGCTGCGTCAGCGGCCTGTTCTAGGCAGTGATACACAATCAGATCGTTTTCCAACGCCGCCTCAAGAACCGGGACGTCCCTCAACGCATCTGCGATGGCCTGCACGTGAGGCGGCACAATGATCTGCGGCAATAGCGTTTCATGCACGCCCAGCGCTGATGCCAAAAGCCGGTGACTTCCGGTGGTGTCATGTCCAAAAAGCACCATGTCAAACATCGAAAGCGTATCCAGAGCCTTGGGAATGGCCCCGCGCGCGCCACCAACACCGGGTGTGTGTCCTGTCAAAAGCCCAACCAGCGGCGATTCCAAACCCATCAGAATGTCCTGCGGAGCAGCTTTCATGTGTTTTCGCACCGCCTCAGGCTGATTGAGCGCGACCCCATCGAAAAACCCTGCCAAAGGCAGCAAGGTGCCGTATTCCCTCTCTTCCAATTGGCGGAGCACCAAATGGTCATCATGACCCAGAAAATCTATGCTGAACGCCAATGCCACGAATGGGTCCACCACTGACACGGCCGATAAAAACTGATCATTGAGGTATTTCAAATGCGCCGTGATGTGCACCCGGCCCTCGAAGAACATTGATGCATATTGCGGCAGATTGAACAGCTGGCTGATGGTTTCATGCCCGTAAAGCTGCACATCCGGCATGCCATAGGCGAAATATGGCAAAAGCGCGGGCGCATAGGCAGAAGCCACAGCTTGCGTCGTTTCCAAACGGAAAAAACGTTTCTGCAGATAGGTATCGGGCAAGTTGCGCCGATAGATCAAAAATCCAGTTTCCGCATCATGAATTGATAAATCCCGGGCACTGGCCAGATCGAACACATGGCTTTCGTTCAGGGAAAAGGACGTCAAACCCGTCTCATGCCGCCCGATGCGAACAAGATCGTGGATCACTTCATCGCAAGC
>JBCCAJ010000330.1:0-3967 GCA_039814845.1 Pseudomonadota bacterium
AGAAGACCGGTCATGCGCTTTCCTCCACGCGGCCCATAATTTCTTCCTCCATGTTCCAGATCATCTCTAGGATCTCTTCGCGTCGGGTGTTGAATTCGGGATGCTTTTTCACTTCACGCAGGTCCTTGCCGACGCCCAGATCGGCAAAGGGCAGGCGGTATTCCTTGTGGATGCGCCCCGGACGTGGGGCCATGACCAACAGGCGTTCGCCCAAAAGCAGAGCCTCTTCCACCGAGTGGGTGATCAAGATGATCGTCTTGCCCGTCTCTTTCCAGAGCTTCAGAACAAGGCCCTGCATCTTTTCCCGCGTCAGCGCGTCGAGCGCGCCCAGCGGTTCATCCATCAAGATGACATCGGGGTCATTGGCTAGACAGCGGGCCAAGGCCACACGTTGCTGCATCCCGCCTGAAAGTTCATAGATGGCTTTTTCCTTGAAATCCTGCAGTCCCACGATTTCTAACAGATGGTCGACATTGGGCATGTATTGGGATTTGCTTTCCCCCTTCATGCGGGGGCCGAAGCTGACATTGTCGCGCACGGACATCCATTCAAACAGCGCACCTTGCTGGAAGACCATGCCGCGTTCGGCGTCCGGCCCGGTGACTTTGTGATCGCTTAGCACGATTTCGCCCTCTGTCGGGGCCAAGAACCCCGCCAAGATGTTCAAAAGCGTGGTTTTACCGCAGCCTGATGGGCCAAGCACGCTCATCAGTTCGCCGGTTTTCAGCGTGAGGGAAACATCCTTCAACGCTTGCACATGCCCGCCGTTCGGCAGGTCAAAGCGCATGGAAATATTATCGATATGGAGCTCTGACATGCTGTCCCGCCTCATGTCTTATGGCAAAAAAGACCCGTGGGCCCCATCATCAGGGCCCACGGGATCGCGTTGAACTTACTGAGCCGCGCCAAGCGGGGCTGTGTTCACATTTTCAGCATAGGATGCTTTGGCCGCGTCGATGGAACCGGCTTCCACGAAGACGTCAGCAACGCCTTTCATGAATTCCTGTGCGCCACCGCCGAGCCATTTTTCAGACATCTGGTCATCTACAGCCGGGAACACGAAGGTTGAAATGGTGGCCATCGTGTCTTCCTCGGACATACCAGCGTCTTTTGCGATCACGGGCAGCATCGAGGCGTGGTTTGCTTCATCTGCCCACATCGCGTTGGCCTCGGCCGTCACGGCGAGGAACTTGGCAACCACGTCTTCGTTTTCAGCCACGAAATCCGTCGGTGCGGATGTCACGTCAAAGACCAGAATGCCCAGCTCTTCTTTTTCAGCGCCGGTCAACAGCACATTGCCGCTTTCCTTCATGCGACGCAGCGCACCGCCCCAGCCGCATGCCATGTCAACGGAACCCTGTGCAAGGGCGGCTTGGCCGTCCGCAGGGGCCATGTCCACCACGCTCAGGCTGTCGAGGGCCACACCGAAGTGGGACATCTGCTTGAGGAAGCCGTAATGCGCCGCGGTGCCGAGCGGAACAGCGACCTTTTTGCCGGCCAGTTCTGCCGCGCTGTCCTTGTCGATTTCCAGACCGGAGGACACAACACAGTTGTCATTGTCAGAGTAGCTGACCGCCACATCGATGATCTGCAGATCCTGACCGGCGGAGGTGGCAACCACGAAGGGCGGCACGCCCTGCGATACGCTCATCTGTACGTCGCCAGAAGCCATTGCGGCGCTCATCGCGGTGCCTGTGTCAAAGCTGACCCAGTTCACGGGCATTCCCAGTGCTTCTTCATAAGCGCCTTCAACCTTGGCAAACTGGAAGGGCATCGGCCATTCCAGGAAGTAGCCCACAGTGATTTCGGCGCTTGCGCCTTGTGCGCCAGCAGCCATGGCGAGGCCAGCGACGGCGCCCATCATTTTCGACTTGAGGTTCATTTGGAGTATCTCCCTAAAGATTTTTTGTTTTTGGTGTACCGGCGCGGTGGATCGCGTGATCTGGTGCTCCGCGCAGAGTGCCGCGCCATCCGAGCCCAATTTTCGGCGCTACGCAACAGATTTATGAAACCCTATGTCTCAACTTTCAGCACAACCGAAATCTAAAACCTGAATTCCTGAATGAATTCCTTTGTGTTTCCTTCAAACCGTGCCTTTGCACAGTGAAACATGGGGAATTGGATGTAAACAAAGCTTCGAACTGGCCCTATCGCTCGCTTAAGATTCGGGCTGTTTGGAGTGAGACATTACTTACACTTTGACAGATTCCCGGCGCGTTCCGCCCGGCCCCACTGATGGAGTATCCCATGGACGGCAAAATTATGGAAAATGACCTGAGCGATGTGGTCGAGGCCGATCGCGCTCATGTTTGGCACCACCTGATGCAGCACAAGGGCCTTGAGACCGGTGAACCGCGGATCATCGTTGAAGGCAAAGGCATGCGCGTGTGGGATCAGAAGGGCAAAGAGCATATTGATGCCGTGTCCGGCGGCGTGTGGACCGTCAACGTGGGCTACGGCCGCGAACGCATCGCCAACGCGATCCGCGATCAGCTGATCCAGTTGCCCTATTTCGCGGGGTCTGCCGGGTCCATTCCGGGCGCCAAGTTCTCTGAAAAGTTGATCTCCAAAATGCCGGGAATGAGCCGGGTGTATTACACCAACTCCGGCTCCGAGGCGAATGAGAAGGCGTTCAAAATGGTCCGCCAGATCGCGCATAAGCGCTACGGTGGCAAGAAGCACAAGATCCTCTACCGGGATCGCGATTACCACGGGTCGACCATCGCCACGATGTCGGCAGGAGGTCAGGATCAGCGCAACGCGCAATACGGCCCCTTCACGCCCGGTTTCGTGCGCGTGCCGCACTGTCTTGAGTACCGTGCGCAGTGGGACCTGTCGGGTGAGGAATACGGCATTGCTGCCGCCAACGCGATTGAAGAGGTCATTCTGGCAGAAGGCCCGGAGACCGTGGGCGCGCTCTGCCTCGAACCCGTAACCGCCGGTGGTGGCGTGATCACCCCGCCCGAAGGCTACTGGCCCCGCGTGCAGGAGATCTGCAAGAAGTACGACATCCTGCTGCACATTGATGAGGTCGTCTGCGGCATCGGCCGGACGGGAACGTGGTTCGGCTATCAGCATTATGGCATTGAACCTGATTTCGTGACCATGGCGAAGGGTGTGGCGTCTGGCTATGCGGCCATCGCCTGCTGTGTGACGAATGAGAAGGTCTTTGACATGTTCAAAGACGACGTGAGCGATCCGCTGAACTACTTCCGCGATATCTCCACCTTCGGCGGCTGCACGGCGGGTCCTGCGGCGGCTCTGGAAAACATGGCGATTATCGAAGAGGAAGGCCTGCTGGAGAACACGAACCAGATGGGTGAATACATGCTCGATCAGCTGCGCGCGCTGCAAGACAAGCATCAGGCCATCGGCCATGTGCGCGGAAAGGGTCTGTTCCTTGGCGCTGAACTGGTCGCGGATCGCGCCACGAAGGACCCGGTGGATGAGAAACTGGCCCAGGCCGTTGTGGGCGACTGCATGGCCCAAGGCGTTGTGATCGGTGTGACCAACCGGTCGATCCCCGGCTTCAACAACACGCTGTGCTTCTCACCGGCGCTGATTGCCACCAAGGATGACATTGATGAAATCCTGACGGCTGTTGACGGCGCGCTGACCCGCGTTTTCGGCTAAAATCCAAACCCCACCCTGCGACGCGCAGGGTGGGGTTTCACCCCACCATTTCCGGGACCAAACCCATGTGGCCCGCACCTGTTACCCTGACCGGTCAAACGGTCACAGTTGCCCCGCTTTCCCACGATCACGCCGATGATCTGGCCGATGCGGCAACCAACCTTCAAGGTCTTTGGTACACGATGATCCCCACGCCTGAGGGCGTGCCGGAGGAGATCGACGCGCGGCTGGCCAAACAGGCGGCGGGCACCATGCTGCCCTTCACGCTGCTCACGCCAGAGGGCCGCGCGGTGGGGATGACGACCTATATGAACATCGATGCGGCGCATAAACG
>JBCCAJ010000187.1:0-5815 GCA_039814845.1 Pseudomonadota bacterium
ACCCGTCCCGCCATAGTGGCGTTCAAATTCACCGACCGTCTTGTTCATTTGACGCAGCACCGGCAGGTTCATCTCGGCAATCCGGGTCAGGGCGGCTTGGGCCGCGTCCGCGTTGGTGGCCGCGTTTGCGACCGCGGCGCCATAAGAGGTCCAAAGCTCTTCCACAGCGGTCATTTCGTTCAGAATGCGGGGGGTTGTTTCGACATTCATGCCTTGGTCTGCATCGCCATGGCGCAACCCGTGCAGCGTTGTGTCAAACAAATCATGGGCGGCCTGGGTTTGGGCAAGATGTTCTGTCGGTTGCACCCCGATTGCGGCAAAACAGGCGGCTTTGGCCATGCGTTGCGACAGCATGCGTTGACGCCCCGACAGGTTGATTTTGCGCTTGCCATCCTCCAATGCGGGCACATCGGCGGCCCATGCGCCCAATGGGATGAGAGGCAGAGGCGTTGCCAGGGCGGCGATCAGGGCAAGCATGGTAAGTCGGAGCATTCGAAACCTCACATGGCATTGGACAGGCAGCGGTTGCGGGCTGACTTAGGCGCAAATCCCTAAGGACCTCACAACGTGGAGGATGGGACTGGGACTGATTTGGGTAAAATTGTCAGGGTCAGAGTGCGATGGTCGCGGCACGTAGTGTGTCGAAAAATATCAAAATAGTGGCCATTTTTGACCAGTAGTGATACGGGAAGCCCTGCACACTGTCCGCTGAATCGCGCGCGCATCCGCGCAGCCAACACTCGCTTTCAGGAGGTCAGCCATGTCGACGATGCCATCTCATGACGCATTCCGCAGGATCAAATCCGGTTACTCTGCCAATTCCGGTCGGTCGATGTCGCTGCATGCGGATGCTTATACCTCTGCCGATTGGTACAACGCGGATCTGAAAGCGATCATAGCGCGAACATGGCAATGGGTTTGCCATGTAGAAAAACTGCGCAAGCCCGGCTGTTACGTCACGGTTGAAATTGCGGGCATGCCCATCGTCGTGGTGCGCGACCGTGATGACAGCCTGCGTGCGTTCTACAATGTCTGCAAGCACCGCGCCCATGAATTGCTGAGCGGTGAGGGCCGCACGACGCGGATCATGTGCCCCTATCACGCGTGGGTCTACAAGCTGAATGGGGAGTTGGTCATGGCGCCTGAGACCGATCATCTGGAGGCGTTTACCCCGTCCGACATCTGCCTTGATCAGGTGCAGGTGGAGGAGTTTTGCGGCTTTGTCTACGTAAACCTCGATCCGGACGCTGCCCCTTTGCGCGAGGTGTCGGGCAATCTGGAAACAGAAATCCGCCACTGGGCGCCCGATATCGAAGACCTGACCTTTGGCCATCGTCTGACCTATGACATCAAATCGAACTGGAAGAATGTCGTTGATAACTTCCTGGAGTGTTATCACTGCCCTACCGCCCACAAAGATTTCTGTGATCTGGTGGACATGGATACCTACAAGGTCACGACCCATGGGATTTATTCCAGTCACATGGCGGATGCAGGCGGGACAGCCAATTCGGCTTATGATGTGTCCAATGCCACGGTGCGGACCCATGCCGTCTGGTGGCTTTGGCCCACGACCTGCCTGATGCGCTATCCGGGCAGGTCTTCCATGATTGTGCTCAACATCATTCCCATGGGACCTGACCGCACGTTGGAGACCTACGATTTCTTCCTTGAAACGCCAGAGCCGGACGCGATGGAGATTGATGCCATCCGCTATCTTGATGAAGTGCTTCAGGTGGAAGATATCGGCCTGGTGGAAAGTGTGCAGCGGGGCATGAATACCCCCGCCTTTAGCCAAGGTCGGATCGTCAATGATCCCTCAGGCTCGGGCAAATCTGAACATGCGGTGCATCATTTCCACGGGCTTGTGCTCGATGCCTATGAAAAGGCCATGGCGGGATGAGCCAACCCAATATCGTCGTCATCATGGCGGACCAACTGGCGCCCCATTTCACGGGCGCCTACGGCCATAAAGTGGTCAAGACCCCCCACATCGATGCGTTGGCCGCACGGGGGATGCGCTTTGACGCGGCCTATTGCAATTCGCCGCTTTGCGCGCCGTCGCGGTTTTCCTTTATGTCCGGCCAATTGATCAGCCGGATCGCGGCCTATGACAATGCATCCGAATTCCGCGCCAGCGTGCCGACCTTTGCCCACTACCTGCAGGCTTTGGGCTATCGCACATGTCTGTCGGGCAAGATGCATTTCGTGGGGCCCGATCAGAAGCATGGTTTTCAAGACCGTGTAACCACCGATATCTACCCGTCTGATTTCGCCTGGACGCCCGATTGGGAAGCCGCGGATGAGCGGATCGACAAGTGGTACCACAACATGCAAACCGTGAAAGAAAGCGGCTGTGCAGTGGCCACGTTCCAGACTGACTATGATGATGAGGTCGAGTTTGCCGCCCGCCGCTGGTTGGTGGATCGAGGGCGCGACAACGCCGCGGGGCAGGGCCAGCCCTTCTGTCTGGTGGCCAGTTTCATTCATCCCCATGATCCTTACGTGGCCAAGCCCGAATGGTGGGATCTTTATTCCGACGACGACATCGACATGCCAGAGTTCGTCCCGCCGCTGGCGGAGCTGGACCCGTTTTCACGCCGCGTGATGGATGGCATCGAGGCCAGTTACGTGCCGCTGACGGATGAAGAGGTGCGACGCGCCCGCCGGGCTTACTTGGCCAATGTGAGCTACTTCGACAGCAAGGTCGGCGCGGTGGTGAAAGCGCTTGAGGACATTGGAGAGTTGGAGAACACCATTGTCATCGTCACCGCCGACCACGGCGATATGCTGGGTGAGCGGGGCTTGTGGTACAAGATGAATTTCTTTGAACATTCCGCACGGGTGCCGCTGGTGATGGCAGGGCCGGGCGTCGCGCGCGGCAGCTGTCAGAGCGCCTGTTCGCTGCTTGATCTGATGCCCACATTCGTGGAAATCGCGGGCGGAGAGCCTTCTGTGTTTGGAGAGCCGGTAGATGGGCGATCTCTGACCCCTGCCATGCGGGGGGACGATGACCCAGGCGACGTCGTGATCGGCGAATACTGTGCAGAGATGACGCCCTGGCCTGTGATGATGATCCGGCGTGGTGCGATGAAGTACATCCACTGCGATATTGACCCGCCGCAGCTGTATGATGTGGTGGCCGACCCACTTGAGACCGTGAACTTGGCGGGCGATCCGACCTATGCGGAAAGTGCGAAAGCCTTTGCAGAGGAAGTGGCGGCGCGGTGGGATGGAGAGGCGTTGCGGCGCGATGTGATTGCAACGCAGAAATCGCGCCGGGCCCTGCATGCGGCGATGGATGCGGGCGCGGGGCAGCATTGGGATTACAATCCGCCCTCCGATGCATCGACGCAATATGTCCGGAACCATATGGATTGGACGGTGGCGGCGGCGAAGTATCGTTTCCCGCCGCAAGAAGAATGATCGTGGGGGAGACCTGAGATGGGTATGCTAGAGGGCAAGGTGGCGCTGGTCACCGGTGGGCGCGGCGGGATTGGTCGGGCCATCTGTGCGCGGTTTGAGCGCGAAGGGGCGCAGGTTTTTGCCGCGGATTTAAGTGAGGGCGGGTCACTTGTCCCGGCTGGTGGCGTGTCTCGCTTTGTGCAGCTTGACGTCACGTCTGAGGACAGTGTGGCGGCCGCGATGGCGGCGGTCGGGGACCGGTTGGACATTCTGGTCAATGCCGCCGGGATTGAGATTGAGAAGACGATTGAAGAAACCTCGCTTGAGGAATGGAACCAATCCTTTGCTGTCAATGTGACGGGGACGTTTCTGACCTCCAAATACGCGCTGCCGTTGATGCGTAAGGCGGCGGAAGGTGGTGCATCGGCGTCTTTGATCAATTTCGGGTCTTATGACGGGTTTATCGCCGATCCCGGGTTAGCGGCCTATTGCGCCACCAAGGGTGCAGTGCATGCGCTGACGCGTGCGATGGCCTGTGATCATGGGCCCGAAGGCATCCGCGTGAACGCGATTTGCCCTGGCTACGTGGACACGCCGATGTTGCAGAGTTTCTTTACGGGTGACGGGTCAGGTGGAGGCGGCAAGAGCATTGATGACCTTCAACAGGCGGTGCGGGATGTGCACCCGATGCGGACCTATGGCACGCCTGATGACATTGCCAATCTGGTGAACTGGCTTGCCAGTGATGAAGCGCGCTATGCCTCGGGCCAGCTATGGGTCATGGATGGGGGGCTAAGCGCCCAGGTGCAGCAGATGCGCCTATGAGTATTTTTGGAAAGATGAAGCTGGGGGCCAAAAAGATGGAGCGCGGTCATGCGGCTTGAAGGGAAGCGGGCCTTTGTCACCGGTGGGCGCCAGGGGATCGGGCGCGCGATTGTGGAGGCGTTTTTGGAACAAGGCGCGCAGGTCGCAACCTGCGGGCGTGGGGCAGAGCCGGATCTGCCTGAAGGTGTGATGTGGCACAGCCTAGATGTGACCGATGCGCAGGCGGTGGCTGCGGTGGTGCAGCCCGTCGACATACTGGTCAACAATGCGGGCGTGCAGGTGGAAAAAACGGTCGCGGACAGCACCGACGCCGATTGGGAGGCCGTCATTGGCCCTAACTGTCGCGGTGTGTTTAACATGTGCCGGACCTTCATTCCGGTGATGCGGCCGGGTGGATCAATCATCAACATTGGCTCAATTTCGGGCCATGTGGCCGACCCATCCATGGCGCTTTACAATGCCTCTAAGGCGTTTGTGCATGGGTTGACGCGGTCGATTGCTGTCGATCACGGGCCGGATATTCGCTGCAACGCGATTTGCCCCGGTTGGATCAACACGGGCATGCTGGAGGCCGGATTTGATCTGGCGCGCGACCCGGCAGCAGCGCGCACAGACGCCATTGCGCGCCATCCGGTGGGGCGGTTTGGGCAGCCGGGCGACATCGCTGCAATGGCCGTTTGGTTGGCCTCGGATGAGGCAGGTTTTGCCACGGGGCAAATGTTCACCGTGGATGGCGGGATGACGGCGGCAAGCCCGCTGAACCCGGGGCTCTTCTGATGGAAATGTCGCACACGGCTGTTCTTGGCGCGGGGGTGATCGGGGCCAGTTGGACGGCGCTCTTTTTGGCCTCCGGCCGGTCGGTGACGGTGTTTGATCCGGCCCCAGAGGCGGAGGCGACTGTGCGCGCCTACGTGACGCGAGCCTGGCCCACGATGGCGGCACTTGGCTTGACCGTGCGCGGGGATCCCGAGGC
The DNA here is from genome assembly GCA_039814845.1 of Pseudomonadota bacterium. Classification (GTDB taxonomy): domain Bacteria; phylum Pseudomonadota; class Alphaproteobacteria; order Rhodobacterales; family Rhodobacteraceae; genus Roseovarius. The sequence goes on from JBCCAJ010000187.1 coordinate 5,204, forward strand.
TGTCCATTTTGTGCAAAGCGCGGCAGAAGCGGTCGATGGCGCGGGGTTTGTCCAGGAGAACGTACCGGAACGCGCGCCCATCAAACACGCCACCTTTGCGGAGATTGAACCGGTGTTGGCCCAAGGCGCGGTGGTGGCAAGTTCTGCCTCAGGGCTGACCCTTGGACAGATGCAGGACGGCTGGCGCGACCCTGCGCGGTTCATCCTGGGTCATCCGTTCAACCCGCCGCACCTTATTCCGCTGGTGGAGGTGATGGGCAATGACCGCACAGATACGGATGTGATCCCCAAGGCGGAGGCGTTTTATGCCGATGTCGGCAAGGTCACCATTCGCGTGAACAAGGAAGTACCCGGCCATGTGGCGAACCGTTTGCAGGCTGCTGTCTGGCGCGAGGCTATTCATCTGGTGCAATCGGGCGTGGCCTCTGTCGGTGATGTGGACAAAGCCATGAGCGCGGGGCCGGGGTTGCGCTGGGCCGCGATGGGACCGACGACATTGTTTGGTTTGGGCGCGGGGCCGGGCGGATTGCAGGCCTTTTGTGAACATTTCGCCGAGACGTTCAACGGCTGGTGGGCGGATCTTGGTGACCCGACGCTGGATGCAGAGACCGC
>JBCCAJ010000417.1:0-2979 GCA_039814845.1 Pseudomonadota bacterium
GTCGGGGGACATCTGGTAGGGAATGCCCTCGAATTCGCAGATCGCGATCATCTGGTCGATCAGAAAGATCGGCTGATAGTTCGAATAGACGTTGTTGATCGTGGGATATTTCTTCTTCAGCAAATGCAACAGCGCGCCTTCGTCCAGAGGCATGCCGCGCTTCTTGGCCACCATCGCGAAAATCTTGAGGTAATCGGCCTGATTGGGCCCGTCGATTTTGATCTTGAAGAAAATCCGGCGCAGGGCGGCCTGGTCGAAGATCTCATTGGGGTGGAAGTTGGTGGAAAAGATCACCAGCGTGTCGAAGGGGACTTCGAACTTTTCACCTGACTGAAGCGCGAGGATGTCCTTGTTTTCTTCCAGCGGAACGATCCAGCGGTTCACCAGCGCCTGCGGGGGTTCGGCTTGGCGGCCAAGGTCGTCCACGATGAAGATGCCGCCGGTGGATTTTAGCTGCAAAGGTGCCTGATAGGTCCGTGCGGTGGGGTTGTAGACCAGATCCAGCATCGAGAGCGACAATTCACCCCCGGTGATCACCGTGGGCCGTTCGCAGCGCACATAGCGCGTGTCGAAGGTACGTTTGCGGCGCAGGGAATTGGGATCATCGGTTTCCACCTCGGCCTTAGAATGCACGATGGGGTCATAAACGGTGATCACCTGACCGGAGTATTCGATGGCGCGGGGGACATAGATCTTATCGCCCAGGGCATCGCGGATACCGTTTGAGATGGACGATTTCCCATTGCCCGGCGGGCCGTACATCAGGATGGAGCGACCCGCAGACACCGCCGGCCCAAGGTAATCCAAAAGGCTGTCAGGCAGCACTAGATGCCCCATGGCACCCGTCAGCTCATCGCGCGTCACTTGGATGTCGCGCACCGATTGGCGTTTGATCTGTTCGCGGTAGACGGGCAGGGGCACCGGCATCGCTCCGAAGTATTCTGACTGCGCCAAGGCATCCATGGCACGGGCTTTGCCCGCGTCGGTCAGCTGATACGCCATCTCTCCGCTGGAATTGACGTTGAGCGTGCCTGTCGCTTCCAGCAAAAGCTGGGATCGGGCCAGATCAATCAGTTCCTGTGTCACAGCACGGGGCAGGCAAACGGCGTCGGCCAGTTCTGACACCATGTCGATGTTCTTGCGGAACATGGTTTTCAACACGATGTCGCGCATCATCACGATGGGCAGGCGCATCTCTTCCAGACGGGCCGGCGGCGGAGGTGGTTGGACCCCTTGGGTGACTTGCATATTCATCGTACTGCCCCTTATCGACTAGGTTTGCGCGCATTTATTGCGGGAAAAGCAGTCGAAAATGTGGAAGAGGAAGGGCAGGGGCAGGGCAGTGGGCGTTCATTTGCAAAAGGACAGGATCGCTGAAACCAGCTCCTCCCAGGCGGGATCTTGCGGCAAGGTCACGTGATTTGCACTGTCGAGCATCCTGAACTCCGCATTGGGAAGGCGGGAGGCCAGCAATTGTCCTTGTGATATCGGATGCACGCCGTCGCCCTGCGCATGTACCACCAGAACGGGCTGTGCGATGTGGGGCAGGTCATCGAGAACATCGAAGCGGTCGACCGCTTTGCGGAGCAAAACCGCGTTGTCAGAGGTGATCGAACGGGCCTGCATCTCGACAAAGCTCTGGATTTGCTCAGGCGTGCCATCCGGCATGAAAAGCGCGGCGAAGGCCTTGAAAAACGCCGATTTTTCGTTGCCCCAACCGGCCCGGATCAGGCTGAGAACCGTGTCTTCATCAATGTCGCCTGCTGCAATGTCGCGATGATACCGGCCAAGCGCGTAGCCTCCATACAGCACCATTTTGCTCACGCGATCCGGGTGACGCCGGGCAAAGCGAATGGCCACAGGCACGGCCTGGGATGCGGCGAATATTGGGGCCGTTTCCAGATTGTTTGCATCCATCACTGCCTTCAGATCATCGACAAACCGATCGAGGCTTAAGTCTGCGACAGACCGCGTCGATAGCCCTGTGGCCCGTTGATCGTAGCGGTAAAGCGAAAACGCCCCCGACAATCTCTCCAGAAATGGCCGCCAGACGGGACTTTCAAGATCCAATTCAAGGTGCGAGAGCCAATGGCTGACCCGCACCAAAGGCGGGCCAGAGCCGTGGGCGGCATAGGCGACGGGTTCCAAATCGGAACTTGTGGTGTAGCGGATGTTTACAGGTGTTGCGGGTTTTGCGGCATCTTGGCGATCCATCGGGGCGACCATCTGAAACCCGACTTTGGGAACGGTCCGGATCACCGCTTGCGCCTTGCCGCTGTCGCCAACGGCCGTGCGGGCGGCATTGATGCGCGAACTGATCGTGGCGTCAGAGACATGCAGCCCGCGCCAAACCGTTTCAACCAGCGCATCTTTCGTGACCACCGCGCCATCCGCGTTGACCAAGGCCAGCAACAGATCAAACACCTGCGGTTCCACATGCACATCACGCCCATCTTTGCGCAAAACGCGGCGCTCCGGGTCAAGCTCGCACTGTCCGAATGTGTGGGTCATGGCCCATGTAATGCCAGGCCTGCGGCATTTGAAAAGGGAAATCCGGGGCGCGTGGGGCAATCTCAAGAAAATCACCAGAGTTTCTGAAGACCGTCTTCAAGCGCCGCCTCGTGATCCGTGCTGTTTTGGTGTCAGCACATGAACGCAGGAGGCTCAGATGACCCAAGAGACGCAGATCAAATACCGCCCGGACGGGTCCATCGATATCGACCACTACGCCCAGATCGGTCGTCGTATGCGCAGTGAGCAGGCGGTTAACCTGCTGACCGGGCGGCGCCGGGCGCGTCGCAAGGGGTTTTCGCTTTTTGGGCTGTTCTGAAGGGATCCGGCCGAACGCAGACGCGCTGCGGCCCCGAAGGCCCGGTTGCCGAAAAACGATAGGTTTCTGCGGCAGCCGGGTTTCGTGTCTTTACGGGATCAGCGCAGGCACAATCGTCACAATCTGCGGGAAGAACCACAGGATCGCGA
>JBCCAJ010000007.1:0-17985 GCA_039814845.1 Pseudomonadota bacterium
AATACAGACATCCACGATCTGCGGGCAATCGGGCAGCCCGATCAGACGGTTGAGTTGCGAAGGGGTGATCTCATTCGGGGCAGGCATGATGCATCCTCTGGTGTCTCAGTGGATGCGACTTTGGGCTGACGCCTCACGGGGCAGCCGCATTTCAAGACCCCTTGCGCCAACTGTTCCACCAAAGGCTGAGGCTGTCAATCTTGGGGCGTGGCACTCTGGCCAAGGGCGGCACAATGGCGTAACCGCTGACGCCAGAAAGGACCGTGACATTGGACATCGCCCTGACCGTTCTTGAAATCGTGGCGCCGGTGTTTTTGCTGGCGACGGTGGGCTTTGCCTGGGTGAAACTTGGCTTTGAATACCGCGTGCAATTTGTCACCCGTCTGGGCATGTCTTTGGCCACGCCTTGTCTTGTGTTTGTGGCGCTCATGCAGTCGCAGATCGATCCCGGGGCTTTGGGCGCGCTGTCTTTGGCGGGGTTTGCCGCTTATGGGCTGGTGACGGTCGCGATGTGGGCGGCGGTCGCGGCCGGGCGGCTTGATCGTCAGACGTTTCTTGCACCGCTGATCTTCAGCAATACCGGCAATCTTGGGCTGCCGCTGGCGCTCTTTGCCTTTGGTGATGTGGGGCTGGGCTATGCTGTGGTGGTATTTGCTGTGTCCGCCATGATCCAGTTCACCTTTGGCATCTGGCTTGTGTCGGGGGGCGGGTCGCTGGTGAAGATGATCCAGGAACCGCTTGTGCCCGCCACGGTGCTGGGCGCGATCTTTCTGGTGATGGATTGGCAGACGCCACAGTTTTTGACCAATGCGTTGGAGCTGATCGCCCAAATGGCCATTCCGATCATGTTGATCACATTGGGCGTGGCCGTGGCGCGCCTGTCGATCGGCGCGCTGACGCGGCCTTTGGTGTTGTCCGTGCTCAAAGTGATGATCAGCGCGGGCTGTGCGGCATTGGCCGGGTGGTGGTTCGGTCTGGGGCCGGTGGCCTTTGGGGTTTTGGTGCTGCAGGTGGCCACGCCGGTTGCGGTGACATCCTACATGCTGGCCGAAAAATACGGCGCCGAGGCCGAGGCCGTGGCAGGTCTGGTGGTGGTGTCCACGCTGATGTCAGTGCTGACGCTACCGATCATTTTGGCTTTTGTTCTTTAGGGGGACGCTCGTCCGCCCTTCGGGCGGCCTCGCTTGGGTGCTGGTGGCGCCCTTCGGGCGCAATGGTAGGGCTGGGAGATGCAATTTTTTCGTAAAAAATTGCCGCCAACGTTGGCGGCAAAGTTTTTGAAAAACTTTGCATCCTTTTGGTGGGGAAAGTGCAGGCTTCTGTTGCCAGGTGCCTGCGAACCCCGCCAGCCTTTGCTAGAAGACTGGGCTTAAGTTTTCGGTGTTTCGCACTGCTTACGCAGCGAGAGCAACCGGAGCATTATTGTCGTTGGCAATTATGCTTAGTGAACCGATAACGGTGGTATCTCACCGGGACAAAGCATTCCCCTTTACACGTTCGTCGATCCTGTTTCGGCCCCATGATCCCCCGACGAAGGATATGGTGGAGCCGCCGGGTACCGCCCCCGGGTCCGATCCGCTTATTACGAGCGCGTTTATGCCCATAGTCCCCGAGGGGACAGGTCGAATATAGGCACCGCGCGACCTTTTGGAAAGGCATGAAGCGCAAGGCAATAAGCGCCGCGTGTTCAGGACGCGCGTTTTCTGGGCCTCCACAGCGCGATAACGCGGTGGAAAACCCTGCTTTTTGCAGGTTTGGCGGCACGTCGATCTTGGGTCACGCGCCGCTTTCCTCGGTCCTCTGCCCTGAATGTGGGAAAAAGGCACGCAAGAATAAGGGGCGTTTCAGAGTTGCGCGGCGGCATGATGTGTCCTTTCGTCGGGCTGTTTTGTGCGTTGTGCACCCCAAACATGCCGCGCTCCACCGCGCCGATCCGTCTGTGTCGTACCCACCCGTAAGTGACCCGTAAGGGGCATCCAACGGACTTGGCAAAGCCAAAGCCTTTGGCGCATGATGGGCGTGTCTGACGACCTGTGAAGCCCATGCCCGACACGCCATCCTTGTTTGCCCAAAAACTGAAATCCTGGCGCACGCGCCATGGCGCGCATGGGCGCGTCACGCAGGAAGGGCTGGCGGAGCTTTTGGGTGTGAGTGTGGATGCCATAGGAAAATACGAACGATCGCTGTCGTTCATCCGTGGCGATCTGGAGCATCGGTTGCACGAAAACCTTGGGTGGGACCGCGATGAGATTGTGGCCTGTCGCGAGGATTGGGAGCTTCGCAGCCAACCGCCGGATCAAACCCCGTATCGGGTGGTGGACCAAACCATCGTGGATGAGGTTTTTGACGGGTCCTGGGGCAAAGCGGTGGGGGCGATGAACACCATGGCCGATGCGCAGTTTGCGCGAATACCGGATATGTGTCCGATCAATCGAGATGTGTTTGATGTCATTTACACGCAGTACATCAACCAGTGGCGGGCCATCGAATGCAATGGTGAGATTGTGGCCAAATGGGTGGTGCTGACCTTGTTTGAGGAGGATGAGGCCCTGTTTCGCGCGGGCGAGTTGGACGAAGACACGCTGAGCGTCGACAGAGTTTGCCAGCCTCTTCTGCCCGGCACCTATTTTGGATACTGCCCTGCCGTCGTCGTGTGCCCAGGACATGAACGGGCCAGCACGTTGTTGATCCGCGCCTTTGCTGACCACCTGGCGGATCTGGCCGCGCGCGATGTCTTTTTTCACAATGTCGGAACTGTGGCCGTGTCACGGGGAGGGGAGGCGATTTGCAAAGGGCTGGGCATGGAAAGTCTGGGCATCTGCGATGTATGGGGGCCGCATCCTATGTGGGGGCTCAGCGGCGCCGGGATCGCGCGGTCCATTTTTGCGCGGCGCAACCCGTATCTGCGCGCGCGCTATCAGGCGGAGTTTTGCGACGCTGACCGCCCATCACACCGCCCGTCACTGCGCCTTGCGCACGAGTAAAAGCGTGCCAAGGCCCGACACCAGAATGATCAGCAGTCCCAGGATCACCCAGATGTCCGGCCAGTCGCCGAAGACCAGATAGCCCATCGCAGTCGCCGATATAAGCTGCGTGTAGATCAAAGGCGCGACCAAAGCGGCATCTGCTTGCCGATTGGCGATGACGACAAGGTAGTTGCCGATGGTGCTCCCGGCAGAGCTGCCGAGGATCAGCAGAACCGTTGCCATATCCAATGCGGGCCAGCGGATGGTCGTGGCAAACGGCAAAAGGACCAGCGCGCCAATCACCAGATGTGACAGCAGCAAAAGCCGCGGGCGATAATGGGGGGCCACCACGCGGGTGGTCGCCAGGAAGGCCCCGTAACACAGCCCCGCCGCCAGCGCCCAACCCAGCCCGGTGGAAAATCCAAAGCCCGGCTTCACCACCAGCAAGACCCCCAGAAAGCCCAACAAAAGAAGCGCGGCGCGGGCCGGAGTGGCGCGTTCGCCCAAAATCACGATTGCCAGAACGAAGGACACAATGGGCCCGATGAAGAAGGCGCCGAACACATTGGCCATCGGCTCTGACTGCAGCGCGGTCAGGATGCAACTAATGCCCATGGCGATCAGAAAGCCCCTGAAGATCACCCGTTTGTCTGTGAAGATTACCCATTCAGACCGTTGCACGCCGCAAAGGGGCAGCATGACAAGGGCCGCAATGGCAAAACGCGTCCATGCCACGAAGACCGGTTCTACGCCTGCCGAGGTCAAAAGCTTACCCGCCGTATCCCCCAGCACGATGAAGGACATCGCGACGAAGACAAGCCCAGCGAGGCGGATCAAGTGACTGGATTGCATGGGAGGTCCTGCGTGGTCTGGCCTCACTATGCGGGGTGGGCACCGAAAAGAAAAGCGGCGCAGGGGGTGCCAGCGCCGCTTTCGTTCGTTTGGGTCGGGTTATTCTGCGGATTATTCTGCGATTATTCTGCGGGTTGTCCGCCGCTGACCGTGCCACTGGCCTTGTCTCGCAAGCTGTCACGCCACAGGGCCTTGCCAAGCGCTACCGTCATCAAAACCATGACGAACGTGAAGGGCAGGGCACCGACAATCATGGCATCCTGCAGCGGCGCAAGCGCATCTGCGTTGTCAGGGTCAAGCGCACCCGCGATCAAAAGGCTGCCAATCACACCCGTCAGGATCAGACCCCAGATGATGCGGTGCTTCACGCCGGTCTCCGCGCTGCCACCCGACATGATCGTGTTCATCACCAGGATGCCCGAATCTGCCGATGTGACAAGGAAGGTCATGATCAGGATCACACACATGATCACCACCGCGCCCAAAAGCCAGCTTGGCACGATCATTTCAAGCGCCACGAACAGCTTGTTGGTGTTCGATGCCCCGATGATCGCCCCATCGGCAATGCCGTTGAGTTCGGCATGCACTGCCGTTCCGCCCAGGATGGTCAGCCATGCAAAGCAGACAAGCGCCGGTGCGATCACACAGCCCAGGATGAATTCCCGCACGGTGCGCCCTTTGGAAATGCGTGCAAGAAACAGGCCCACAAACGGCGAGAATGCGATCCACCAAGCCCAGTAGAACGTGGTCCACCCCGCTTGCCAGCCCCAAAGACGCCCCTGCGTGCCGGTCTCATACGCGGCGGCAAGTACGGAAGGATCAAGCGCTGCGGCGTCACCTTCAAGACCGGAGACAAAGCCATCATAGCTGCCCCAGGCATTGGTTGCACCGCTGTAGAGTGCTCCGGCGGCGGATTGAGCTTCCTCCGGCAAGGCTGCGGTGAACTCGGCTTGGCTCAGTGGGCTGTAGGCCTCAAAGCTCAGTGGGATGAAATGCAAAATGTAGTCCACAAATGCCGCGCCATAGGTGCTCAAAGAGAAAAGGAACGACCCAAAGACCACGAATGTGAGCAGCAGCAAGCATGACAGAACCAGGTTCAGGTTTGACAAATACTTGATGCCACGACCCACACCCGACACGGCCGAGATGATGGACATGCCCATGATGATCGCCAAGGCACTGATCAAGCCCACCGTCGATGGGGCTGGCACTGCGCCATCCTCAGAGATGGACATCAGCCACTCCATCCCGGTGACGTTGTAGACGCCGTCGACAAACTGGCTCACGCCATAGCCGATCGTCACCGCCACACCGAGGATCGTCGCGACAACGCCCAGAACGTCCACGATGTGACCCGCAACCCCGTTCATCATGCGGCCCAACAAAGGTGTCAGAGCAGTCCGGATCGTCAGGGGCATGTCACGCGTGTAGGCGTAGTATGCCAGGCTAAGGCCGGTCACCACGTAGATGGCCCAGGCATGGAACCCGAAATGCAAAAGCGAATACCGAAACGCTGATTCAACCGAGGCCTCGACATTTGGCGCAGCGCCTTGCGCCACGATCACGGGGTTTGACCCCCAAAGACCAATGGGTTCTGCCGTCGCAAACACCATCAGACCGACACCAAGACCGGCGCCAAACATCATGGCAAACCATGAAAAGGTCGAAAATTCGGTCTTCGTATCCGGCCCACCCAGCTTGCGTTTGCTGACCGGAAGAACGGCAAGAACGAACAGAAAGAAGGCAAAGAAGCCAACGGCGATGATGTAGAACGTGTTGAAGCCTTGCAACGTGGCCCAGTTCCACGCATCCAGCGTGGCGGTGGCGCCCACTGGAAAGATAATCGCCCAAAGCACCAACGCCACCATCGTCACTTTTGAAATAAGCGCGATGGGCAGACTGTAGCCTTCGTAAAAGCCTTTGTCTTGCGTGCTGATGTCTAGGTCCGTGAATGGAGGTTTTATACTCATGTCATATGTCCCTGTTTTCAGTGTGCCACGGGTGTATTTTGTAAATTGAATTCTGACCGGCAAAGCTGTGCTTGCGCAGTGCCGGACCCCTGGCGTGTCATGAGGGTTCACATACATGCGCCCTTTGGCCGACGCGTTTTCGTCAAAAGGTGGTTTGTTTGCGACCTTTTGCCGTTAAGCGTGTAGGAAACTCTGCGCATATCAGCGGGCGAAGACCCGCACCGCCCCTGATTTCGATGTCACTTGTCGACCGGTTGGATTTCCTGTTTTGATGGCGCAAAGCACACGTTCGGAAAGACCCACTGCCATGTCTCCCACACTTGATGTTGATTTCGTCCGCAGCCAGTTCCCGGCCTTTCGCGAACCCTCGTTGCACGATCAGGCCTTTTTTGAAAACGCTGGCGGCTCGTACGCCTGCCGCCATGTAATCGACCGGCTGCACCGTTTCTACACGCAACGCAAACTGCAACCCTACGCGCCCTATGACGCCAGCCGCCTGGGCGGGGAGGAGATGGACGAGGCGCGCACCCGGCTTTCGGCCATGCTGGGTGTGGAAGAGGATGAGCTGAGCTTTGGCCCCTCGACCACGCAAAACACCTATGTTCTCACTCAGGCCTTTCGACAGTGGTTGAGTGAGGGCGACGCGATCATCGTCACCAATCAGGATCATGAAGCCAATTCCGGACCATGGCGGCGTCTGGCGGATCACGGCATCGACGTGCGCGAATGGAAGATTGATGTCGAAACCGGGCTGCTCAACCTCGAAGACCTGCATGATCTGCTGGATGAACGCGTCCGCCTTGTGTGCTTTCCCCATTGTTCCAACATCGTGGGTGCGGTCAATCCGGTGGTGGAGGTGACGGCGGCGGCCCATGCCGCAGGGGCCTTTGTTTGCGTTGACGGGGTCAGCTACGCGCCTCACGGGTTTCCCAACGTAGGGCGGCTGGGTGCGGATATTTATCTGTTCTCCGCCTATAAAACCTACGGGCCTCATCAGGGCATCATGGTGGTGCGCCGCGCGCTGGCCGAATTGCTGCCCAACCAAGGCCATTGGTTCAACGCGGGAAGCCTGTATAAGAAATTCACTCCCGCCGGTCCCGATCACGCCCAAGTCGCGGCCTGTGCCGGCATGGTCGATTACGTCGAGGCGCTGGCCGATCATCACGGGATCGCCGGTGACATCAAAACCCGCGCGATTGGCGTCCATGACATGATCCGCGCCCGAGAGGTGGAGGCGCTGCAACCCTTGCTCGATTACCTCTCTGAGAAAAACTCCGCCCGCCTTATCGGCCCTTCGGACGCCGCGCAAAAAGCCCCCACCGTTGCCATTGAACTGAACGGCCCCGGCGAACCGGCGGCGGCGGAATTGGCCAAACATGGCATCATGACGGGCGGTGGGGATTTCTACGGTGCGCGCCCCCTGCAAGCCATGGGCATTGACCTCGACAAAGGCGTGTTGCGGCTGTCTTTCGTGCATTACACCACAGACGCTGAGGTGAATAAGCTCATCACCGCTCTGGACGCCGTGCTCTGACCCGCTACATCGCTTCACAACACAGACGCAGTGAGGCGGCGCATGAGCGAAAAATCTCCCGTAATCTTATGGTTGCGCCGTGACCTGCGGCTAAGCGATCATCCCGCGCTGAAGGCTGCGATGGACGCGGGCGGACCAGTGATCCCGGTCTGTATCCGCGACGATCTGGTGGATGGTTTGGGGGCCGCGCCCAAATGGCGGCTTGGGCTGGGGCTGGAGGTGTTTTCGGAAAGCCTCAAAAGCGTCGGGTCCCGCCTGATATACCGCTCGGGCAAGGCCATCGACGTGCTGAAAAAGCTTGCGGAGGACACGGGCGCCACCGCAGTGCATTGGCACCGCGCCTATGATCCCGACAGCATCGCCCGCGACAAAGACGTGAAATCCGAACTCAAAAAAGCCGGGATTGATGCAGAAAGCCATGCCGGGCACCTGCTGTTTGAACCGTGGACAGTCGAAACCGGGTCTGGTGGGTTCTACAAGGTCTATTCGCCCATGTGGAAGGCCGTGCGGGGCCGGGAAGTCGACAGCCCCTTGCAGGCCCCGTCCTCCATCCCCGCGCCCGACACGTGGCCCGACAGCGAAACCTTGGACAGCTGGGCGCTTGGCCACGCAATGAACCGGGGTGCCGATGTCTGTCTGCCCCATCAGCGCATTGGCGAAGACAAGGCCCGCGACAGGCTATACCGCTTCACGGGCGACATCATCGCAGGTTACGACACCGACCGTGATTTCCCAAGTGTCGATGGGACATCCGGCCTGTCGGAAAACCTCGCCTTGGGTGAGATATCGCCGCGCACGTGCTGGCATGCGGGCCAACGCGCGCTGGAGGATGGCAAGAGGGGCGCAGAGACGTGGCTGAAAGAGCTTGTCTGGCGCGAATTTGCCTATCATCTGGTTTATCACACGCCCCATATCACGACGCAAAGTTGGCGTGATGGGTGGGAAAAATTTCCATGGTCCGAGGATGAAAATAGCGACGAGGTGATGGCCTGGAAACAGGGGCGCACCGGGATTGCCTTCGTCGATGCGGCAATGCGCGAGATGTACGTCACAGGCCGCATGCACAACCGCGCCCGCATGATTGTGGGATCATATCTCACCAAACACATGATGACCCATTGGCGCATCGGGCAGAAATGGTTCGAAGAGTGCCTCACGGATTGGGACCCGGCCTCCAACGCCATGGGCTGGCAATGGGTGGCAGGCTCTGGCCCTGATGCCACGCCTTATTTCCGGGTCTTTAACCCCGACACGCAGGTCGACAAGTTCGACCGCGATGGGGCCTACAGGCGGGCTTGGATTGCGGAAGGCTACGGAACACCCTCCAAATCGGCCCTGTCCTTCTATGACGCCATGCCCCGCTCTTGGGGTCTGACGCCCTCTGATCCCGTCCCTGACCCCATCGTCGGTCTGTCCGAGGGTCGCCAACGCGCCCTTGACGCTTACTCCAACCGGGATTTCTGATGATGATGCGCAAAAGAGCGCCTTCGACTGGCCCCGGTCTGGCGATCCAAACCTCGGGGGCCAGCAGCGCTTTATCTTTCAATCCCGCTGTCTGTCCGAGCGACATCCTGCAACTGCCCTTTCGCCAGGCCCTGGGCGGGGCCAGGCGACGGCGCGACGGCGCGGGGCGCCTTGATTCCGCGCCGCCAAGAAAAACCACTAGACGCCACCGCGCCAACCGGCCAAACTCCTGAAATGACAAAGGTAAGCAGCATGATCCTGACCGACACCGCCGGCCAAAAGAACCTGCCACTCTACTTCAAATCCTGCTTTGCCATCGCCAAGCACATCGAAAGCGGCAGCATTGAGATCGAGCTTCCCGATGGCCGCATCTTCAGGGCCACAGGCGACGCGCCCGGCCCGCATGCCAAGATCATCGTCCACGATCTGGATATCTTCGCCCGCATGGTCCGCGAAGGGTATCTGGGATTTTGTGACGCCTATCTCGAAGGCGGCTGGTCAACGCCCGATCTGCAAGCCTTCATGGACCTCGTGAACGACCGCAACGACAGTATGTACAACGGCTACCCCGGTCAGACGATCATCCAGATGATCGAAAAGATCCGATTCTGGTTCAAGAACAACTCCAAAACCCAAGCCCGCAAGAACATCAGCTATCACTACGATCTGGGCAATGATTTCTATGAACTTTGGCTTGATGACACGATGACCTATTCGTCAGGCATCTTCAAAACAGGGCAGGAAAGCCTTGAGGCCGCGCAGCGCGCCAAATACGCTTCCATGGTTGATGAGATGGGTGTGCAGCCGGGGGATCACGTGCTGGAGATCGGTTGCGGCTGGGGCGGGTTTGCCGAATATGCCGCCAAGGAACGAGGCCTTAAGGTCACCGGCCTGACGATCAGCGAAGAACAATATAAATTCGCGCAAGAGCGCATCGCGAAGGCGGGCCTCAGCGATATGGTGGACTTCAAACTGCAAGACTACCGCGACGAAACGGGCCACTACGACGGCATCGCGTCGATTGAAATGTTCGAAGCCGTGGGTGAAAAATACTGGCCAGCCTATTTCAGCACCGTCCATGACCGTCTGCGCCCCGGTGGAAAAGCCACGCTGCAAGTGATCCTTGTGCAGGATCGCAATTTCAACGCCTATCGCAGCTCCGTCGATTTCATTCAGAAATACATCTTCCCCGGCGGCATGCTGATCAGCCCCTCTGTGTTGCGCGCGCAGGCCGAACAGGCGGGGCTCATGTTCCAACGCTCGGTCGAGTTCGGCCAAAGCTATTCCCAAACCCTCCGGCGCTGGCATGAAACCTTCAATGCCAAATGGGATCAGGTGTCAGGGATGGGCTTTGATGACCGCTTTCGCCGTATGTGGAATTTCTATCTTACCTCTTGCGCGGGCGCGTTCGCAGGTGGCATTTGTGATGTCACGCAGATCACCATCGCAAAACCGATGATCTAGACCACCAAGGAGACCGAATGCGCCCCACCGAACAAATGCCAACCATGGGGCGCCTGATCGCTGCGATCGGGATGGCGGGGCTTGGCTATTTCGGCGCCACGCTGGTGATGCAGATCTGGCCCATTGATTTTAATTTCGGCTGGTTTCGCGAATTCAGTGCAGCCGTCGGCGCGGCCATGGGATGGCGGGTTATTGGCACACGTCTGGGGCGCGGCGTGATCCCGGGCATCAATGCCGGGCTCACCGGGCTTGGGGCGATGCTTTTCTGGCTTTTCCTGCTGTTGTCTTTCAACGAAATGATCGGGCGGTCACTGGACCTGCGGTATGATGGCCCGTTTGAAGCGTTGAACGGCATGTTTGAGATTGCGTTCGAATGGGCGCTCAACATCGCCAATGTCAGATTCTGGATGCTGATCATCGGGGGGGCCATGCTGGTGGGGCTGATCTCGGAACTGGTCTCCAAAAAGGCGTCATAACGCAGATGTCGCGCATCTTCCTGTTGGATCCGCTGGCCGCAGGGCCGCTCTTGCAGGAGGTTCTAGGTCAGCCGCCCATGTCCCGCGTGCTGGTGGAGATGGAGGGCGTCGGCGTGACCACCCTGAACACGGCTTTCCCTATGCCGCATGTCGATGAGACGGGCAGGACAACCGCGACCGCCATCGACATAGAGGACGCCGGGGTCTACGACCGGCTTAGTTTCTTCGCCCAGGTCCTGGGCGCGCATCCGGTTCCGAAACATGGCACCATGGATGGAGAGGAGGTCTCTGGCATTCTCTTTGTCACTGATGCCCCATCTGAGCGCATCGAAACCGATTGGGCACATGATCCGGCGGGCACGGCGGTTTTGGCTGCGCGTGAAATTATGGGGTACTACGGCCGTTTGCCCGCGCAGGACGTGGCCGGGCGGATGTCGATGATCCTGTCCCGCGCCGCCGCTACCTGTGCCGCGATGGTCCAACAGCCCCCCGAAACCCGCAGCGCCACGCCCCACGATGCCGTGACCGTGCACGCCCAAGAGGCCACGCATGAGGGCTTTTTTCTCACCCGCACCTATGACCTGCAACACCCCCGCTTTGATGGCACCATAAGTCCGCGGCTAAGCCGGGAGGTCTTCATCGGCACAGACGCCGTGATCGTGTTGCCCTATGACCCGGTGCGCGACCGCGTGCTTTTGGTGGAACAATTCCGCATGGGCCCCTTTGCGCGGGGGGATACCTATCCTTGGGTTCTTGAGCCCGTCGCAGGCCGCGTCGATGCCGGCGAAACGCCCGAGACCGCCGTGCGGCGCGAATGCGAAGAGGAGGCGGGGCTGACGCTGTCGTCACTCGAACATGTCACCTCGCATTACTGTTCTCCGGGTGCGTCTTCTGAGTTCTTTCACTGCTACATCGCCTTCGCCGACCTCCCCGATGAGGCCGCAGGCCTTGGCGGTGTGGCGTCAGAACATGAAGACATCCGCACGCATATTCTGTCTTTCGACCAGGCCATGGGTCTTTTGTCCTCCGGGGAGGCCAATATCGGCCCGATGATCCTGCTTCTTTTGTGGCTGGACCGCGAACGTCCCAGGTTGCGAGGCTCTGCTTGAGCCCAGTGTGGGTTGAGGTCGGTGCGGATGGGTCCTAGAACGGGGCCAACATCAAAAAAGGGGGCTCCGCCCATGCGCGTCACCGAAGATCTGGCTCAGGCCGTTGGAAACACACCGCTAATCCGGCTGAAAAAAGCATCAGAGGAGACGGGGTGTGACATTTACGGCAAGGCAGAGTTCCTGAACCCAGGTCAGTCGGTCAAGGACCGCGCCGCCCTTTTCATCATCCGCGATGCGATCGCGCGCGGTGATCTGCGCCCCGGTGGCACGATTGTGGAAGGCACGGCGGGCAATACAGGGATCGGGCTGGCACTGGTGGGCGCGTCCATGGGGTTCAAGACCGTGATCGTGATCCCCGAAACCCAAAGCCAGGAAAAGAAAGATATGATCCGGCTGGCTGGGGCTGAATTGGTAGAGGTGCCGGCAAAGCCCTATTCCAATCCCAACAACTATGTCCGCTATTCGGGCCGTCTGGCCGAGGAAATGGCGCGCCACAACAACAACGGTGCGATCTGGGCCAATCAGTTCGACAATGTGGCCAACCGGCAGGCCCATATTGACATGACCGGACCAGAGATCTGGGAACAAACCGACGGAAAAATTGATGGGTTCGTCTGCGCCGTGGGCTCGGGCGGCACACTGGCGGGCGTGGGGGCGGCTTTGCAGCCCAAAGGCGTCAAGGTCGCGCTCGCTGATCCTATGGGGTCGGGCATGTTCACGCTCTTCCGCGATGGCAAGGCGGCCGCCGAAGGCTCGTCCATCACCGAAGGCATCGGGCAGGGGCGCATCACCGCCAACCTCGAAGGGTTCACGCCTGACATGATGTACCAGATCCCAGATGACGTGGCGCTGCCCATCGTCTTTGATTTGCTTCAGCACGAAGGCCACTGCCTTGGCGGCTCCTCCGGCATTAACGTGGGCGGGGCCATGGCCATGGCGCGTGAGATGGGGCCGGGGCACACGATCGTGACGATCCTGTGCGATTATGGCACGCGCTATCAATCCAAGCTCTTCAACCCGACCTTTCTGCGCGAAAAAGGCCTGCCTGTGCCGGGCTGGCTTGATGCTGCGCCCGCCGACATCCCCGAGGTGTTCACCGAATGATCCGTTCTTTTGCGCATATCCTTTTTCTGCTTTGGCTTTGCCTTGCGCCTGCCGCGCTGACCCTTGCGCCGGTTGCGGCTGAGGCACAGGAAAATGCCATCACCGAACAGGACCTCGCCACGTGGGAACGCCTTGCTGCCCGCGCGGAAGAGGCCGTGGCGAATGCGCGTGCTTCTACCCCGGCATTGGAATCCTTGCGCGCTGATCTGGTGCGCTGGCGGGGGATTTTTCAAGATGGTCAGGAAATCAATGTGCGGTCTATTGTGACCGTGCAGCGCCAGATCGACGCGCTTGGCCCGGTGCCCGAAAACGGGGAAGAGAACGAAGATATCGCGGCAGACCGCGCAGCATTGAACCAACAGCTTGCCACTTTGCAAGCCCCGGTCAGAGCCGCAGAAGTGGCCTTCAGCCGGGCTGATGGGCTTATTCGCGCCATCGATACGATCGTGCGTGAACGACAGGCCCAAGAACTGTTGGAATTTGGTCCATCGCCGCTCAATCCGGCCAACTGGCCCGAAGCTATTGAGGTGCTGGGCGACACCTATGAGCTGGTCCGAGGTGAGT
Organism: Pseudomonadota bacterium; assembly: GCA_039814845.1. Taxonomy (GTDB): domain Bacteria; phylum Pseudomonadota; class Alphaproteobacteria; order Rhodobacterales; family Rhodobacteraceae; genus Roseovarius. The sequence goes on from JBCCAJ010000007.1 coordinate 13,504, forward strand.
TTCGCGCGGCCTGGGCGATTGACTTGCAACGCCGTCAGGCGACAGAGGCGATGCCCTTCATCGCTGTGCTGTCGATCCTTGGCTTGGTGTTGATCCTGCGTGGACGACGCTGGAGCCGGGATGTCACCACCCGCGTGGTCGGAGAGGACCCAGGTGCCGCCCGTTGGCTTGCCGGGTTTGGTCTGTCACTGGGCTCGCTCGTCTTGCCCATGTTGGGGATTTTTCTGCTGACCCGCGCGGTGTACACCACCGGTTTGGTTGGGTTGCGTGGTGAACAGCTTTTGGACAACGTTGTGCCGGCCGCTTTTGCGTTTCTTTTCGCGCGCTGGCTTGCCTCACGCATTTTTCCGGCACGTGAAGCGCGGTCTCTGCCTCTTAACCTGACAGAGGCACAGCGCAGATCGGGGCGGCTTTTCGGGGCCTATCTGGGGCTGATCGCAGGGCTGCATTTCTTCTTCAAGGATATGGCCAAGTTCGGCAACTGGTCTGATGAGGCGACGGTCACAGTTCTCTTTCCGTTTCTTGTTCTCGCGGCGCTCATGCTTCTGTGGATCACCCGCCTGCTGCGCGCGCACCGCAAGAATGCCACCGAAGAGAACGAGGATGAAAGCTATCGCAATCGCCTGATGAAAGTGCTTGTGCTGGCGCTTGGCGTCGTCGCGTTGCTGTCGCCGGTCTTTGCCGCGCTTGGTTACTTCGAACTGGCGCAATTCATCTTGTTCCCGACATTGCGATCGCTTTTGATTTTGGCGGCGCTGACGATCCTGCAACGGCTGGTCTATGAAATCTACGTGCTCGTCACCGAAGACCGCGAAGGCGCCAGTGACAGCCTGATCCCGATTTTTATCGGCTTCTGCCTTGTGGTGGCTGCACTGCCCATGCTGGCGTTGGTTTGGGGCGCGCGTGTCACCGATCTGCAGGAAATCTGGTCGCAGATCGTCAATGGTTTTGATCTGGGCGGGATTGTCATATCGCCTGCGGTCTTCTTCACGCTGATCATTGTCTTCGTCGTTGGCTACACGGCCACACGGCTGTTGCAGGGCACGCTGCGCAACACGGTGCTGCCCAAAACCAAGATCGATCCTGGCGGGCAGGTGGCCATTGTGTCGGGCCTTGGCTACGTGGGGATTTTCCTCGCGGCCGTGATCGCGATCACGTCGGCGGGCATTGACCTGAGTTCACTTGCCATTGTGGCCGGTGCGTTGTCGGTGGGCATTGGGTTTGGCTTGCAAAACATCGTGTCGAACTTCGTGTCGGGCATCATCTTGCTGATCGAACGCCCTATCTCCATCGGCGACTGGATTGAGGTGGGCGGCATCCACGGCACGGTGCGCAAAATCTCCGTTCGCTCCACGGTAATCGAAACCTTCGACCGCTCGGACGTGATCGTGCCCAATTCCGATTTCGTGTCGGGTCGCGTGACCAACTACACCCATGGCAACACCGTGGGTCGCGTGATCGTGCCCGTGGGCGTGGCCTACGGCACCGATCCGCGCAAAGTGGAAAAAATCCTGTCTGAGGTGGCGCGCGACCATCCTATGGTGCTGCTGTCCACGCCGCCTGCGATTATTTTCCAGGGCTTTGGCGCCGACAGCCTCGATTTTGAAATCCGTGCGATCCTGCGGGATGTGAACTATGTCCTCTCCAGCCGGTCAGAGATGAATTTTGAGATCGCCCGTCGCTTCGAAGAAGAAGAGATTGAGATCCCATTCGCCCAGCGCGACATCTGGATCCGCAATCCCGAGGCGCTGCCCGGCAGTGCCTTGGAAGAGGGCGGTAAGCCAGACACGGCCGATATCGACGCCCACATGACCGAAGACGATATCGACGCGCCAGAACCTGACGGAGACGGCAAATGACAACCACGCTCTTTCATGACACCCCCTATGGACGACAAGCCACGGCCCGCATCACGGGTCACACGCCCGAAGGCGGGCTTTTGATTGACGCCTCGCTCTTTTATGCCAAAGGCGGCGGCCAGCCGGGCGACAGCGGGCGCATCACATGGGATGGCGGCGCCGTTGACATCGCCACGGCGGTGAAGGCCGAAGGCGGCCAGATCGCCCTTGTGCCCGCCGAGCCCATCGCGCTGCCGCCAGAGGGGACAGAGATCACCCAGACACTCGACTGGTCCCGCCGCCATGCCCATATGCGCGTGCACACCGCGCTGCATCTTCTGTCTGTCGTGATCCCTTTGCCGGTCACAGGTGGGTCCATCTCGGAAACCCGGGGCAGGCTCGATTTCGATATGCCGGACGCGCCCGAGGACAAACCCGCGCTTGAGGCCGCTTTGAACGATCTGATCGCCCGTGACCTGCCCGTGTCCGAAAGCTGGATCACCGACGCGGAACTTGATGCAAACCCGGGGTTGGTCAAAACGATGTCGGTGCAACCCCCGCGCGGATCGGGCCGCATCCGGCTGATCCGCATCGGCGAAGAAGGCGCTACCCAGGTCGATCTGCAACCTTGCGGCGGCACCCACGTGGCCCGCACGTCAGAGATCGGCACTGTGCGCCTTGGCAAGGTTGAAAAGAAGGGCCGCCAGAACCGCCGCGTCTATCTTCACATCGACGCGTAAGAAACCCCTTGAACTGGTCGGCGCGCGGGCGCTACAAGGCGCCCACCGGAGAGGTGGCCGAGTGGTCGAAGGCGCACGCCTGGAAAGTGTGTAGGCGGGAAACCGTCTCCAGGGTTCGAATCCCTGTCTCTCCGCCATAGCAATCGCTTGCGATTGCGGTACAGCGGCAGGCGTTTTCAAAGAAAATGCCGGGAGCGCCCCCAAACCCGCAGCCTCACAACCCCGCAATATCGCGCAACGCGTTCTCATCCAGCAATTCAACCGACCCACGCCCGGTCTGCAAAACACCCTGCTTGTTCCAGCTCGACAAGGCTTTGGACACCGCTTCCCGGGATGCACCGACCAGATCGGCCAGCTCAGAATGCGACAGTCTCAAACACCGGTGCCCGTCATCTGTGAACGTGGCCAGGCGCAGGATTTTGCGTGCCAGTCTTTTCGGCAAGGGCAGCAGGATTTGTTCGTTCAGCTGATCGGTGATGTCACGCATGCGCTTTCCGATCAGCTGAAGGACTTCGGCCACATGATGCGGATTACGCTCCAACAGGTCGTGCAGATCGGCCCGGTTCAGGATCAGCAGATTGCAGTCGTCCAAAGCCATCGCCGTCGCTGTCCTGGGGCCGGGATCCAGAAGGGCAATCTCTCCAAAAAACGCGCCACGGGACAGGACATCAAACCCAAGCTTGCGCCCGTCATCGGCGATCATGGAAATCTCCATGCGCCCGTCGACCACGAAATAGATGGCATCGCCGCTATCCTGTTCCGTGAACAGCGTGTCACCCGCCGTCAACCCGACAGGACGCGCCGCCTCCATCAATGCGCAGCGCAGCTCCGGCGATAGCGGAGTGTCCGATATGTCTTTCTCAAACAACAAGGCGTGTCTCTGTCCTGGCCCGGCATCATGTAACCTAGCATATTGATTCCAAACACTCTACGGCGCAAATGGTGCGGATCACTCCAACTGTGTTCCAGTTCACAGACGGCAGTCCCGAATCAAATTAACTTTTTATGTGTCAGCGGGTGATCAAAGGTCGAACAAGCTTCGCATCGAAGGTCCCCAAAGTGTCTTTCTCTCTGCCGGAACGCTTTGTTCCGGGGTCCAAGGTCTTTAAACGCGGAGGCGCATGTCGCAGGATTTGTAAGGGTTGATCGGTTTTACGGTTCCAACGAGTTTTGCAACGTTCTGCGACGCCTCCTATTGTTCAGGTCTTTTTAAAGGGTGTCCCAAGGCGCGTAGCGTCTGTCGACCTATTGAGAACCCGCTGGCACCCGGCGTCCCATGGTCAGGAAATTTTGGCCGCCCATGGGGCGTCAAATTTCTCCATTGATCTCAGCATGCCGACGGGTGAATTCGCCTCTTAGACTTCTGCGCAGGATCGCGGCTTCTTCGCGTTTTTCGGCCTCGTCATCGGCGGGAACAATCTTGGGGACTTCCACAGCCTTGCCGTTTTTATCAATGGCCACCATCGTGAAATAACAAGAATTGGTATGGCGCACCTTGCCAGATTGGATCTCTTCGGCCTCCACCCGGATGCCCACCTCCATCGAGGTCCGCCCCGTCGCATTGATCGAGGCCAGAAAGGTCACCAATTCGCCCACGAAAATGGGCTGTTTGAACACCACCTGATCCACCGACAGCGTCACACAATACTGCCCTGAGTAGCGCGACGAACAGGAAAACGCGACACGGTCGAGCAGGTTGAGCAGCGCGCCCCCATGCACATTGCCGCTGAAATTGGCCATCTCGGGCGTCATCAGCACTGTCATCTGGAGGGTGTGTCTGCCGCTCATTATGTGGTCCTTCGTCGATATGGTCTTCGCTTTAAATCAGAACCCTAATTCAACTTCGTCCAAAGCGCATGTCTTAAAGCCCCGGCGCGGAATCACGGGCGCCAGCCCGCCGCGCC
>JBCCAJ010000061.1:0-10038 GCA_039814845.1 Pseudomonadota bacterium
CAGAGGCGAAATTACTGGGCGCGCAACTGGTCACCACAGAAAAAGACGCCGTCCGCCTGCCCCGCGATTTTCAGCAGAAGGTTGTGACCCTGCCGGTGCGGTTGGACATTGCGGATCCTGCCGCCCTGGATGACGCGCTGGGAAACCTATCAGGCGCCTCATCCACCTTGTCGACAGCCCGCCCTGGGCTTGACCCAGGGCTGCATCGTCACAAAAAATAGCCCCGGCTCGAGGGCCGGGGCGGGTCGTCTTTCGTTCTTTCAGAAGGTCCTAGATCCAGAACGCGTTCAAATCACAGCTTGCCGTCGATAACGTCTTTCAACTGCGGATAGGCCATGTTCTGATACTTGGTGCCATCAATGATCAGCGTGGGCGTGGAATTCACACCATCCGCCTCACTGTTTTCCTGATACACTGCCACCAACGCCTGCGCGAAATCCCGGTTCGTCAAGCACGCATCCAGCTCATCATCCGTAAGACCCGCCACCTTACCGATCTTGCGCAACCGATCCGCAACGCCCGCGTCTGACCCGTCGCCGATCCAGTCGCGCTGTTGTTCATAGATCATGTCGGTGATGCCAAAGAACCGCTCCGGCCCGCCGCAGCGCGCGACCATCGACGCCCAAAGCCCGAACTTGTCAAAATACACATCGCGATAGATGAACCGCACTTTGCCGGTGTCGATGAAATCCGCCTTCAGATCCTTGAACTGGTTTGCGTGGAAACTGGCGCAATGCGGGCAAGTGAAGGACGCGTATTCGATAAACGTCACCGGCGCGTTTTCATCGCCCATCGCCATCTCAACCACCGAAGAGGTGTCAATTTCCGTATCCTGCGCCCAAACGGCACCCGAAAGGCCCGCCATCATCAGCGCCCCGCCCATCAGTTTCAGACTGTCACGTCTTTTCATCTCAACCATCCTTATGTGTCGTTAATCCCGTCTCTTCAGGAAATTCTGAGCAAGCACCTCAAGCGCGCCGCGCAATCCATCGTCTTCCACATCTTCGGCCATCACACGCGCCTGTTTGCGCGTCACATCGTCGAGGGGTTTTTCCACAGGCAGCTTGGTGTCGAACTGCGCCTGTCCCTCGGCAAACCCCACGGCGGAGGTCTGCGTCAACCTCACTTTTGAGACCGCGTTATACCCATAAGCCGCGTTCACCTTCGCGCGCAGCTTATCTTTTTGCATCTCTAACATCGGGGCCTGCGCACCCGTGGTCAAAACCGTCAGCGTCGCGCCCAGTCCCTGACGGCCATAGCTGATCTCAACTGGGCGCGCGATGGCGGCGATATCGTCGCCCACAATTTCCGCCCAATGGGTCACGACGCGGCTCACGGCGAAACCACGGCTTTCGGTCGCCTTGCGAATCCGTTGCGACAGCAATTTGCCGCTGCGTTTAAAGCCAAATGTTGTGCCTTGATGCGTAGGCAAGGCTGACCTCCCGGGTTGTTTGCACTAACTTAATATAAGGACCCATGAATAACAGCCCCTCACGAAACGGTGCAGCGATAACAGATGCGTGACGTCGAGACGCAACATTTGCTGGAATGGTATGACAGGCACCACCGCGTGCTGCCCTGGCGCGTGGGCCCGGATCAACTGGCCGCAGGGCAACGGCCCGATCCCTATCGCGTCTGGCTGTCAGAAATCATGTTGCAACAAACCACCGTTGCAGCCGTCAAATCCTACTACGAACGGTTCACCGCGCTTTGGCCCACAGTCACCGATCTGGCGAGGGCTGCTGATGCCGATGTGATGGGCGAATGGGCCGGGCTTGGATATTACGCCCGCGCGCGGAATTTGCTGAAATGCGCCCGCGTCGTGGCCTTTGATATGGGCGGCGTGTTCCCCAACACGCGGGACGGGCTACAGGCCTTGCCCGGCATCGGCCCTTACACGGCGGGGGCCATTTCCGCCATCGCCTTTGACGCGCCGGAAGTGGTGGTTGACGGCAATGTGGAACGCGTGATGTCTCGGCTTTTCAACATCCACACGCCTCTGCCAGCCGCCAAGCACGAGCTTACCGACGTGGCCCGCGGCCTGACCCCCAGCAATCGCCCCGGCGATTACGCCCAAGCGGTGATGGATCTGGGGGCCACCATCTGCACGCCCAAGAACCCGGCCTGCGGCATTTGCCCTTGGGCTAGCCCCTGTGCCGCGCGCTTAGAAGGCGTGCAGGCCGACCTGCCCCGCAAGACGCCCAAGAAACCCAAGCCCACCCGCCTTGGCATTGCCTATGTCGCCCGCCGCGAGGATGGCGCATGGCTCTTGGAACAACGACCTGAAAAGGGCCTTCTGGGCGGTATGCTCGGTTGGCCGGGAAGTGACTGGAACGATGCCCCTCTGCCCAGCCCCCCGATGGACGCCGAATGGCACGGTTTGGGCGCAGAAGCCCGCCACACCTTCACCCATTTTCACCTCCGCCTGCGGGTTGAGGTGGCTATCCTGCCCCTCGATGCCGCACCGGACGTCGGGCATTTCGTCGCAAACGGGGATTTCAAACCCTCCAACCTACCCACCGTCATGCGAAAGGTCTTTGACTTGGCGCGCGATCGCTTGGAAAATGCCACAAACCCACGCTAGCCCCAGAACAGCCAATCAAGAGCCGTCAATCAAGTGGGACCCTGAGGAGCACCGCTCATGATACCTGCCAGCCAAATGGCCAAGATCCAAAACGCCATCCCCTTCTGGATGTCGCTCTGCCTTTTGCCTGTGGCGTGGTACAGCGCGGTCACCGGCGGCTGGGCCGTGATCCTTCTGCCCCTTTGCACATGGTATCTTTTTTCCATCCTCGATGCGTTTTTTGGGCTGAACACTGAAAATGCCGATCTCGACACGTCTGAGGATCAACTGACTTGGTACAAGCTTATCACGCTCATCTGGGCGCCGGTGCAGTTCTGCGTTCTCTTCGCGATGATCTGGTATGCGACCGGGCCGGGTGATGCCCATCTGGGGCCGCTTGAAACCATCCTGCTGTTCTTCGGCGTGGGCGTCATCACGGGCACGGTGGGCATCAACTATTCGCACGAATTGATGCATCAAAAAGACAAACGGGAGCGGTTCCTGGGCGATGTGCTGCTGTCCATGGTGCTCTACTCTCATTTCCGGTCTGAACATCTGCTGGTACATCACCGCTATGTCGGCACGCCCAAGGACCCTGTGTCGGCTCGGTTCAATGAGGGCTTCTACCGCTATTTCCCCCGCGTGGTGCGCGAATGTTTCATCTCCGCCTTCCGGGCCGAGGCCGCCATGTTGAAGCGGAAGGATAAGCCATGGACAGATCTGTCGAACCCATTCTTCCGCTACTGGGCACTGCAGGGCACAATGATCCTTCTCGCCATTCTGATCGGCGGGGTGGAGGGGCTGGCGCTCTTCTTATGGCAGGCCTTTGTGGCCGTGTGGCAATTGGAAATCACCAATTACGTCGAACATTACGGGCTGACGCGCAAACATCTGGGCGATGGAAAGTACGAATATGTCCAACCCCGGCACAGCTGGAACGCCGCGCATAAGGCGTCAAACTGGCTGCTGATCAACCTGCAACGCCATTCCGATCATCATTTCAAACCCGACCGCCGCTTCCCTCTGCTTCAAAGCTACGAAGAGGATGAAGCCCCGCAGTTGCCCCATGGCTACCCGATCATGACCATGGCCGCGATGGTGCCGCCCCTCTGGCGGCAGATCATGAACCCCCGCGTGCGACGGTGGCGGGAAATGTACTATCCCGAAGTCACCGATTGGCTGCCCTATAACAAGGCAACGAACCCGTTGCCGCGCTGACCTGAGACACACGACGAACCTCGTCTATCGTTTGTCGAACAGCAGCTGCGGTCACTCATACTGTATAATCACTGAGAGGAAATCATCATCGCTGATCACGGCGGTATGGTGGCCTTTCCCGTGCTTGTCTTCCATATGCCAGACGTCACCGGGGCCAATCTCTCTGGCTTCCCCATCGCTGGCCGTTACGCGCACTTTGCCACTCAAACAAATCAGTTTCTGGGCGACGGGCGTTGGGTGGATCGGCTCATCCCAACCAGATCGCAAACGCAGAAACATGGTTTGTTTCACCGATTCCGGCGCTGAAATTTCAATCGCCTGGGCCGGTGGCGCAAACACTTTCTCTTGCAAAGACACCTCTACATCTGCCCACCGGCTTTCGCCATCCGCGTCCGAATAAAGCTTGTGAAATTTCATGCGTTTGCCCTCAGGTTTACCCTTGGTTGGGACCTATGCCCTAACCCGCTTACCCCAAGATGGCCGGAACCGTGTCGAATGACCACCAGATCGTTTCAAAACGAAAAAAGCCCCCGCTAAAACCAGCGGGGGCTTTTCATCATACTTTTGGCGCGTCACTCAGCCGGTGTTGCCGCCGCTTTGTTCTTGCCCTTGATCGGGGCCCAGATTTTCTTGTTCGTCAGGTACAAAAGCACCGCCAGCAATGACAGCATGATGAACCCAACCAAGCCGGCGAACTGCCGATCCATCATCTTGGGCTCCGCCGTCCACATCAGGAATGCAGACACATCTTTGGCGATAGAGCTCAGATCATTGGCGTGGCCGTCGTTGAAATCCACATCCTCACCCCAAAGCGGGGGGGCCATGGAAATCCAGCCACCCGGGAAGGCCTTGTTCTCATACAGGATAACCCCGGCCTCTTCCTTTTCCTCACCGGTGTAGCCGGTCAGAAGGGAGTAGATGTATTCTGCCCCGCCCATGCCCTGGACGAACTGGTTGATGCCTGTGCCATAAGGGCCGCTAAAGCCTGCGCGGGCCTTGGCCATCAGGCTCAGGTCCGGTGCGTTTTCCAGCAGGGATTCAGGGAAGTGATCCGTGGGTTTTGCCGGGCGCCAATCGTCCAGCTCTGCGTCATAGACCTCATAGAACTCGGCATAGGCGCGCATCTGATCTTCCGGCAGGTGCGGCCCGCCGGGATCAGACAGCGTGCGAATGGGCACAAATTTCAAACCATGGCAGGACCCGCAGATCTCTGTGTAGACCTGAAGACCACGCTGAAGCTGGTTTTCATCATAGGTGCCAAACGGGCCTTCGAAGGAGAACTGAATATCCTTCACCTCGCCCGCGCCACCGGCGGCCAAAGCCGCGCCGCCCGTCAAGGACAGCGCCGCTACGGCGGAAAGTGCAATACGTTTCAACATGTTTTGTCCTTTCCTCACTCAGCCGGTGTCTCAGCAGCCGTGCCACCGGTCGACGCGGATTTGCCGTAATGGGCTTTGAAATCCTCTTCGATGGTTTCGGGCTGCTCCTGCGGTTTTTCAATGACGCCCAGAAGCGGCAGGATCACCAGGAAGTAGGCAAACCAATAGGCCGCGCCCACCAGACAGATGATCGGGTAAATTCCTTCCGCGGGCATCGCACCGACCCAGGTCAGCACGATGAAGTCGACCACAAGCAGCCAGAAGGCGATCTTGAACATCGGACGATACCGACCCGAGCGAACCGAAGACGTGTCCAGCCACGGCGTCAGCGCCATCACCGCAATCGCGCCAAACATCGCCAGCACCCCGAAGAATTTCCCGTCAACGATGCCGCCGGTCAGAAAGTTCGCCGCGATCACGATCCACACGGTGTCATCGAACCCGCGCAGGATGGCGTAGAACGGCAAGAAGTACCATTCCGGAACAATATGCGCAGGCGTCGCAAGGGCGTTCGCCTCAATGTAGTTGTCCGGGTGGCCCAGATAGTTGGGCATGAAGCCCACGATGGCAAAGAACACCGCCAGGATCACCGCCAGCGCGAAGAGATCTTTGATAACGAAATACGGCCAGAACGGCACCGTGTCTTTCTCTGCTTCCGCTTTCGATCCGCGGCGCACTTCAACACCCGTTGGATTGTTGTTGCCCGTGGTGTGGAAGGCCCAGATATGCAGCGCCACGAGCGCGGCAATCACAAAGGGCAGCAGATAGTGCAGGGAGAAGAAGCGGTTCAGCGTCGCGTTGCCAACAGCAGGCCCGCCCAGCAACCATGTCTGGATCGGTTCCCCAATGAACGGGATCGCACCGAAGAGGCCCGTGATCACGGTCGCGCCCCAGAAGGACATCTGACCCCAGGGCAGAACGTAACCCATAAAGGCCGTGCCCATCATCAGCAGATAAATCAGCATGCCCAGAATCCACGTGATCTCTCGCGGTGCCTTGTAGGATCCGTAGTACAGCCCACGGAAGATGTGCAGATAGACCGCAAAGAAGAACAGCGACGCGCCGTTCATGTGCAGATACCGGATCATATGCCCGCCATTCACGTTGCGCATGATGTGCTCAACAGAGGCGAAGGCGTAATCTTCATGCGGCGTGTAATGCATCACCAGAACGATGCCGGTGATGATCATCAACGCCAGACAGAAAGTGAGGACAATGCCCCAGATCCACATCCAGTTCAGGTTCTTTGGCGTCGGGATCATCAGCGTATCATACATCAGGCCCACGATGGGCAGACGCTGATGCAGCCACTTCGCACCTTTGGATTTCGGTTCGTAATGATCGTGAGGGATACCACCCATAGCGTGCTTCCTTATCCCAGTTGAATCGTTGTTTCGTCGACAAACTCAGCCGTCGGGATCGGCAGGTTCGAGGGCGCAGGCCCTCTGCGGATTCGACCCGACGTGTCGTAATGCGATCCGTGGCAGGGGCAGAACCACCCGCCGAAATCGCCCGCATCCCCCAGGGGGACGCAGCCCAGATGCGTGCACACACCCATCTGAACCAGCCATTCACCGGCCTCATCCATGGCGCGGTTTTCATCCGCACCATCAGCGCCCGGGTTGTTTTCGTTGCGGGCATTGTTGTCCGGCAACTCGGCCAAATCGACGGACCGCGCCGCTTCAATCTCTTCGGCGGAGCGGCGACGGATGAAGACAGGCTTACCCAGCCATTTCACCGTCAACTGCGTACCTTCCGAGATGTCCGCGACATCAACCCGGATCGAGGCAAGCGCCTGAACATCGGCAGAGGGGTTCATTTGGTTGACGAGTGGCCAAACAGCGGCCCCTGCGGTTACTGCACCTGCACCGGCAGTCGCGTAATACAGGAAGTCTCGTCGCGTTCCTTGGTTATCATCAGTGTGTGACACTGCGAAATACTCCGTTTTGCTGGCCCTCTCTCCCAGGGCTGACTTTTCCGGTTCCTAGAGCACGATTCTGGACCCAGATCGCGTATCAGACAGGTATTTAGCAGACTTAGCCTTTGGGTCCAGTGCAACAAAGGCACTATTTTGTAGAAGTGCGCATCTGTCGCGCTTGTAGCAAACCGCGCGGGCGTGTACTAAACGGCAAGTCCCTACTTTTTGGATAACCTCATGCTTCGCACCCTAAAATCTGCCATCGCCGCCCTTGTTTTGACCGCTGCACCTGCTGCGGCAGAGCTTGAGCTGAGCTTTTACACCGGTTGGCAAGAAGCCAATTCCAGCACTGTCAGCGGCACATTGCCCGGCGGCGCGGCTGTCAGCAGCAATGTCAGTTGGCGGGGCGATAGCTTCGACAACCCCTACTACTACGGTGGCCGCGCCATTTGGTGGACCCAGTCGAACTGGGGCTTCGGGGTGGAAGGCACGCATGCCAAGGCTTACGCGCCAGCAGCCGCCCGTGCCGCACTTGGCCTCAGCCGCCTTGAGTTGTCCGATGGCCACAACATCATCACCTTCAACGCGATGAAGCGTTGGCCTGGTGTTCTGGGCGGCTCTGGCCGTTGGACACCTTACGTGGGCGGCGGCATCGGTTTTGCAATGCCCCATGTGGATGCGCAGCCAGTTGGCTCGACTGTGCGGACCTATGATTTCGAAATCACAGGTCTGGCTCTGCGCGGTCTTGCCGGGTTGAAGTACAACATCACCGACAGCTGGGCCGTGTTTGGCGAATATCAGTTCACATGGTCTGACAATGATCTGACAATTGACCCTGCAGCGGTTCAGGTGGCTGGCAAACTGTCCACGGAAATCGTCACTCACGCGATCAATATCGGCGTCAGCTACAGTTTCTAAAAGCTTTGTCGAAGAACGAAGGCGCGCCCCGGACTTGATCCGGGGCCTCTTTTTTAGGGCTATGCCCTTCACCCGAAAACCTGAGACACATCGCCTAATTCAAAAGCCCCGCATGATTGGCAAAAACCATGCCGCGCCGGTCCGCCCCCGTCGAACCGGAGGTTCGCCTCAGGGGAAACGGGCGGCGCGTGAACTAGCAACGGGACTGTCTAAGGTTCAGGGTCGAACGTTCCTCACATCACCGCAAAAACGGCATCCGCGAAGGCAGCCGGATCTTCCTGCGGCGGATTATGCCCCACCCCAGGCAACACCCGCCTTTCATACCGTGACGTGAATTTTGACAGAAACGGATCGCCCTCACTGGGGGGATCCACAGTGTCGTCCTCGCCCTGCAAAATCACAGTCGGCACCGCAATGGCAGGCTGCTGTGCCAATTGCTCTTCGATATGCGCCACCTCCGGATCACCGGGCACACCGCCATAGCGATGACGATAGGAGTGGATCACGATATCCACGAAGTCGGCGTTCTCAAAAGACTTGGCTGACCGGTCATAAATTGCCGCATCAAACCCCCAATTGGGGGACCACATCGACCAGATCACCTTGCAAAACCCATGGGGGTCATGGGCCAGCTGCGCCCGCCCACGTTCCGTGTGGAACAGGTAAATGTACCAAAAGCGCGCTTCCTCCTCTACCGGACCCGGATCATTGGCGCGCGCGATATCCTGAATGTTGTAACCCACCCCGCAACTCACCAACCCGGTCACACGCTCGGGCCAAAGCGCGGCTACGATACAAGCCGCACGCCCTCCCCAATCGAAACCCGCCAGGGTGGCCTTTTCAATCTGCAGCGCATCCATCAACGCGATCAAATCAGCACCCAGCGCGGCCTGTTCACCCGACCGCATCGTGCTGCCGGATAAAAACCGCGTCGGCCCGTAGCCACGTAAAAACGGCGCGATGGACCTTATGCCCTGCTGCGCCAAAAGCTCCATCACATCGGTGTAGCAATGGGCATCATAGGGAAAGCCATGCATCAGCATCACAACAGGGCCATCCTGCGGCCCGGCCTCAAAATAGCCAATCTCCAACTGGCCCGCGTGGATGTGCTTAAGCTCGCTCACTCCGGCTTGCTGGCCTGCATGGAGGGTCGCGCGCCAAATTCCGCAAACCACGCTGCAAGTTCCGGCGCATTTGACCGCCAATCCCGGTCAGGCTGCCGGAAATCCAGATAGCCCAGCGCGCAGCCCACGGCGATATGGGACATATCCATCGGCCCGTGCAAATGGCTCATCCAACGCTCATTGATCGCTGCCACGGCGCGTTCGATTTTGCCCCACTGCGCGTCGACCCAACCATCAAAAACCATCTCTTCCGGCCGCACGCGGTGTTCATAAACCATCAGCACACCAGCATCCATGATCGCGTCTGCCGTGGCTTCCAGCGTCAGCGTCTCCCACAGCCGGGCGTCGGGGTACATGCCGCCCTCGACCCGCGCATCCAGATAGCGCGTGATCACCCGGCTGTCGTAAAGCGACGGACCATCCTCGCGGATCAGGCTGGGGATCTTGCCAGTGGGGTTGGCCGCCATCGCCTGATCATCGGGGGAGACGGGCGTGGGCATGATGAACACGACCTCCACGTCGTCATCCTGCCCAGTCTCCTGAATCAACACCCGCACCTTGCGCACGAAAGGTGAGGGGATCGCACCGATCAGCTTCAACATCTTCATTCTCCCTTATTCATCGGGGTCCCGCATCATCGCGGCCACCAGATCCACATCACGGCCCATGCCGACAACCTCCACGGCGTCCGCCGCCCGCAGGCGCACATCGTCGGGCTTGTTCTGGTTAAGCTTCCATGTGCCGTCGATCTTGTCCACTGCCATACGACAAGGCACGATCTGGCGCATCATGGCATCCATCACGCCCTCGGTCATCTTGCCAGAGGTCCATGGCCGTTTGGGCGCAAGGCGGGTTTCAAAAAGCTCCGACTGGCGGTCCAGCAGACCCTGCATCTCCTCCTGCGGGCGCAACTCCATC
>JBCCAJ010000506.1:0-1954 GCA_039814845.1 Pseudomonadota bacterium
CAGGACTACGTGTTCCTCATTCACTTTTCCCGCGCCTGGGCGTTGGCGGTGGTGAAGTCAGAGACGCATGCAGAGATGCTGACCGCTGTAGGCACTGTGAATGCATTGGTCGCCGAAGAGATGCAGTTGCATGTGGGTATCTGTGAGGCGGCGGGGATTTCGCAGGAGGAGCTGTTCGCCACCAAGGAACGGGCCGAAAACCTTGCCTATACGCGGTTTGTGTTGGAGGCGGGCTACAGCGGCGATCTGCTCGATCTGCTGGCTGCGCTGACGCCGTGCGTGATGGGCTATGGGGAGATCGGTACGCGGCTGGCGTCTGAAAAAACCTCGGAGGCCTACGCCGACTGGATTGCCACATATGCGGGCGACGATTACCAAGCGCCCTGCGTTGCCGTGGGCGACATGCTGGAGGCCGCTCTCATCCGCAGGCTCGGGGAAGACTACGCCTCAACACCCCGGTTTGCGCGGCTTTGCGATACGTTCCGAACCGCTACGGAACTGGAAGTCAGCTTCTGGCAGATGGGCCTCACCCCGTGACCGATGCCCCCGGTCTCACCTTCAGCGGAAGTGCGGCCATCTCAGGCGCGCCGCTTTTTGCGCCTTTGGTGCTGGATCTGAAAGCCGGGGAATGGACATGCCTTTTGGGTGGGTCGGGCGTGGGAAAATCGACCGTGCTGCGGTTGATCTCTGGCCTGACCACGGGTGCGGATTTTGACGGCAACATCGCCGCCAGCGATGGTGGGGTGGTGGCGGAGCGGGTGGCCTACATGGCGCAGGACGATTTGTTGCTGCCTTGGGCCACGGTCCGCCAGAACGTGACGCTGGGCGCACGGCTTCGCGGGCAGGCAGCGGATGAAGCGCGGCTGGCACGCATTCTGGACCGGGTGGGCCTGACGGATCATGCGGCGAAGAAACCCGGCGCTTTGTCGGGTGGGCAACGCCAACGGGTGGCGCTGGCGCGCACGTTGATGGAAGACAAACCTGTCATTTTGCTTGATGAGCCGTTCTCCGCCCTTGATGCCCAAACCCGTGCAGCGATGCAGGAACTGTCCTTCGAGGTGCTGGCAGGCAAAACCGTTCTGATGGTCACCCATGACCCGGGGGAGGCCGCGCGACTCGGCCAGTCCATCTTTGTCATGAGCGCGAGCGGCCTCGCCCCCTTCCCGCACCCAAGCTCGCCCATTCCGCGCCCGATCGACGATCTGGAAACGCTGGAATGCCAAGCCGCGCTGCTTCGTCATATGCGGGAGGGTACGGTATGAGGTTCCTCTATCCCGTCATTGCCACCTGCTTTGCGCTGATCCTTTGGCAAGCCATTGTCAGCGGATTTGACCTGCCCAAGTTCATTCTGCCGGGGCCGGGGCTGGTGGCAGAAACATGGTGGGCTAACCGTGCGCTGATAGGAGAACATGCCCTGATCACCGCGCTCGAGGTGCTAATCGGTTTGGCCATTGGCAGCCTTCTGGGCGCGGCCACGGCCATTCATTTGGCCTCCTCGCCGACAGCACGGGTCTTGGTGCAACCGATCCTTGTGTTCACGCAAGCGCTGCCTGTCTTCGCACTGGCCCCGATCCTGACCCTTTGGTTGGGGTTTGGCCTCTGGTCCAAAGTCTTCATGGCCGTTCTGATCATCTATTTCCCCGTCACATCGGCCTTCTTCGACGGCCTGATGCGCACGCCGCAGGGTTACCTTGATCTGGCCCGAACGATGCAGGCCAGCCCGTCGCGCATCCTCTGGCACATCCGCGTGCCCGCCGCGCTGCCGTCGCTCGCCTCGGGCCTGCGCCTGGCTGCCGTCTATGCGCCCATCGGGGCGGTGATTGGCGAATGGGTCGGGGCGTCGCGGGGGTTGGGGTACCTGATGCTGCTGGCCAATGGCCGCGCCAAAACGGACCTGATGTTTGCCGCGCTGCTGACCTTGGGGGTGTTTTCCGTGCTGCTCCACCTAACCGTC
>JBCCAJ010000025.1:0-13535 GCA_039814845.1 Pseudomonadota bacterium
CAGGTCATTGGGCACCAGAAGCGTCGCCTCTTCGTTGAGGATGTCCACGACAAACAGCAGCACCTGATCGACGCCGTCCTCGGATGCGACACTGCTCATGGAGGCCATCAGGCTGTCTTTGCGCGACAGCACCACATCGGGCGCGGTGGTCTCTAGCACGGAGACGCGGAACTTGGTGTCGCCCACGCCGTATTCCTTGCTGTCCATCCGCAGGAGTTCGGCGTCCGAGAAGGCGGAGACATCGGATTTGGCCTCAAACATCTGAGAGGCGTAGGCGCTGAGATCCAGCCCGAGATCGCGGGCCAGTTTTTCCGCCAGCGCCTTGTCATGAGGCGTGGTCGTAGGAGAGCGGAATTCAAGCGTATCGGACAGGATGCAGCTGAGGGCTGTGCCCTTGGCCCAATCGGGCATTTTGTCGGCATCATTGCCCATCAGGTCGATCATGATCGTCGCGGTGCAGGCCAGCGGGCGGATGGTGATGTCGATGGGGCCTGCGGTTTCCAAACCGCCCACCAGTTTGTGGTGGTCGATGATGGCTGTCACGTTCGCCGCATTGATCGCGTCGGGCAATTCGGCCGGGTTGTTGGTGTCGACGATGATGCAGGGTTGCCCTTCGTCCACGCCCGAGATGATCTGGGGTTTCGGCAGGTCCCAGTGTTTCAGCATGAAGGCGGCCTCTGTATTGGGTTCGCCCAACAGCACGGCCTCGGCATCGCCGCCCAGCACTTCGTTGATGTACCACGCCCAAAGAATGGGGGAACCGGTGCTGTCAGTGTCGGGGGACTTGTGGCCGAAGACGAGGGTGGTCATGGGGGTGCCTCTTGCATGTGTGTCTGGATTTTGCGCGCCTTATAGGGGGGCGGGTGCGGGTTGTCACTAGGGCCGGGTGAGACCCTTTTGCCTTTGCGAAAGGTCGGCTAGGTTTTGGATCATGAAGATCCGTTCCATCAAAGCCACGCCCGTCAATATTCCTTTCGTTGCACCCTATCGGTTTAGCTATGGCGCGATTGCCTCGCTGACGAAGACGGTGATTGAGCTGCAAACTGAAGACGGGGTTGTCGGGCTTGGTGAGTGCGCCGATGGGGATCGTGCGGCGGATGTGGAGGCGATGGCGGCGCGGCTGATTGGGCATGATTTTCGGTTGGTGGAAGACGCTCGGAGGCTCTGCGTGCCCGGGATGGCCTATAGCCCGTGGGACAATGTGCTGGCGCGGCGGCGGGCCTTCGCGGGCCTTGAGATGGCGATGTGGGACGCGCGGGGGAAGACGGAGGGCGTGCCGCTCTGGCATCTTTTGGGGGGCAAGGCGCGGGACCGGATTGCGCTGACCGAGTATTTCGCGTTTCGCGATCCTGGGCCGAACTATGCCGGAGAGGCCACGCCGGTCGAGGTGGCGCGGTTTTGTGCCAGCATGGTGGAACAGCACGGGGCGCAGGTGTTTGAAGGCAAGCTGGCGACCCATGATCTGCGCGTCGAGGTGGAGATGGTGCGCGAGGTGCGCGCGGCGATTGGGGCGCGGGAATTACGGCTGGATGCCAATGGGGCGTGGACGCTGCCCACGGCGCGCCGCGCGATCAAAGCGTTGGCGCCCTTTGACGTGGCATGGTTTGAGGAGCCGGTGGAAAGCTATGAAGAGATGGCGGCGCTGCGGGGGGTGACAGATGCGGGGCTGTCCAGCCATCGCATTGATGTGCGAAAGGCAGTGGATCTTGGCGCGCCGGATGCGATTGTGACCAATATCAATGAGTTGGGCGGGATCGCGGGGGCGGTGCAGTTTATCGGGTCATGTGCAGCGTTCGATGTGGGTTTTCGGTTTCACAGCGGTGAGACGGGCGTGGGGAGTGCGGCGTATCTGCAGCTCTCCGCCGCTTTGGAGCATGTGCGTGGGGCGAGCCAGACCTTGTTCAGATGGTACGCAGATGATGTGATCGAGGGCGGGCCGTTTTGTCCGGAAGAGGGCCATGTGCCGGTGCCGGATGGGCCGGGTCTTGGCGTTGTCCTTGATCCCAAAGCGTTAACGCGGTGCCATGAGCGGTATCGCGATGAAGGGGCGTTTCCGTCTGGGCCGTTGGGCGGTGGCTATGGCGGGCATTTCCGAAAGACGTGAGGGGACACGTGACGGTTGAGACCGATCTTTATGCGCCGGTGAAGGCTTGGCTGGAAGACCTTGGCTATGAGGTGAAGGCGGAGGTGGGTGCTGCGGATGTGGTGGCGTTGCGCGAGAGTGATGCGCCGCTGATTGTGGAATTGAAGACGGGGTTTTCCCTGACGCTCTTGCAGCAGGCCGTTGCGCGGCAGGCGGTGACCGATACGGTTTACGTCGCTGTGCCGCGCTGGACGGGGAAGGCCGGATGGCGGGCCTTCAAGGGCAATATTGGGCTGTGCAAGCGGTTGGGGTTGGGCGTGCTGAGCGTGCGGATCGACAAAGGTGAGGTGCAGGTGCATTGCGACCCGGTGCCGTTCACGCCGCGCAAATCCAAACGCAAGCGCGACAGGCTGCTGAGTGAGTTTGCCCGGCGGGAAGGCGACCCAAACGCGGGCGGAACGCGGGGGAAAATTGTCACAGCGTATCGGCAGGATGCGGTGCGGGTGGCGGCCTTTTTGGGCCAGAATGGACCGTCTTCGGGGGCGGCGGCAAAGTCCGACACCGGCGTTATCCATGCCACGCGCATGATGGCGGACAATCACTATGGTTGGTTTTGCCGCGTGGAGCGTGGGGTTTATGACCTGACCGAGGAGGGGCGCGCGTTTCTCAGTTCGGAACAGGCACAGGCAGACGCGTGATGGTGTAACCTTCCTGTTCCAGCAGGTAGAGCACGCCGAACGTGCCTGGCAGGTGACCCGCGCCAAAGGCGGCGAAAACGTCATCCTCGTCAAGACCTACGAGCAGTTCCACCCATTCCTCATTGCGAGCGACCAGAATGGCCTCTTCCAGAAACGCGAAATCCTCAGCCGCCGTAGGGCCGCCATATTGCAGCGAAATCGTTTTGGCGAATTGCCAGGTCAGCGCAATATCTTCCGCCAGATAGCGTTCGCGGATGGTGTAGGACATGTCATCGGGATCAAGCGGCACATCGAGCGTGAGGCGGATCATGTCCAGTTGATCATCCATCGGCTGACCGTCGAGCATACCCAGCACCGATTTGAAATCTTCGAGCGACCGGCTGGGCGTGCCTTGTGTTTCAGCATATTGACCCACCAAAGCGTCGATCCCGTCGCCTTCCATCGCGCCGTTTTGTGCCTCACACGGGCCGATGCCCAGCATCATTGCGGCCCAAAGGGGTTTAAGGCGAGAGGCCATAATGCCGGGAAAGCCGCGCGTTTCCATCTCGGATTTGAATTTGGCCCAGTCGTCTTCGCCCAGAAGGTCGGGCAGGGTCGGGCCTTCGGTGATGAACATGATGCCGGGGTCGCGGGCGATGGCGTTTTGGAAACTTGTCTGCTCGTCTTGGGACATCTCAAGATAGACCGCGTCGGCCCTGTCGATATCAGCTTTCACAAGCTCCAGATGGGCATCCGTCCGGGCGTGGCGGAAATGGTAGGTGCCGAACATGGTGATGGTTTGATCGCCGCGCGTGGCCTGCCAATAAAGGCCTTGCGGGTAGGGCATGGCGTCGGCCTCTGCCTGCAGGGCCGCGCGATCGTCGGCCGTCATCGCATCAATCAGGTCTTGGCCTTCACACAGCGCGACGGCCGCGCCGGGCAGCAGTGACATGAACAAAAAAGATACTGTGCGCAACATGGGGTCCCTTGGTCTTTGTGTCCTGCGCCTTTAGGTAGGCGCGATGGTTCAAGGGTGCAAATGAGGTTTGTTGCGGCGCAGGATAAAGTGATGTCCCATGGTCGGCTGTGCGGGACTTTGCTGCCGTTTGACGCGTTCGAGCCAACGACAGCTTTGCTTGCTATGAGGAACCTACTTCTGCCGTTTTTGCAGGTCGCGGAGAGTAATCCCTTCCGTGATCGCTGCCATTGCCTCGTCAACGCGACGTTGTTCAGTCGGTGCCGTCTTTGCAGAGAAGACGTGGTTGGTGAACATCCGTTTCTTTCCGGCCGTCAGCATGTCCCATTGCGCCGACGCGGCATCGTCTGATTTCAAAGCCGCAGTCAAGGCAGCAGGCACATCGACATGATCTTGATCATCTACCCTAAAGCGCATTTCGACCTCATCACCAACGTCTAAGCCTGTGTTGGCCTTGATGTCGGGCGACACAATGAAGTAGCGCCGACCGTCACCGACCGGCATCCATGCACCACGCACAGGGACATCGGCGATCTCTCCCTCGACCCGCAGGCGTGGATAGGTCTTGAAAGGAAGTTCAGCCTCAAAACGGCGTGGCATGAATAAAGCCTTGTAGGTAATCACTCGCGATTTGCCGACGCCATGCAGGGCAATCTCGCCAACAAATTCGTGGGTGAAATAACTCATATGACTATCAGGCCGCCTGCTTCTTGTGCTCGTAAGGGTTTTCTCCCTTTGGTGGGCGTCCCACAGGATCCCCGTTCATGTCGAGATGCGGTGGTTCAGAGAAAGCCTTGAGGCCTGCAAGGTCTTTTCGGTGCATCTCTCGCGTCCATTTTGAGAGACCTGCGAATTTCCAGATCGCGTTGAACGGACGCGGCAGTTCATTGATGAAGTGAGCCAACACGCGCGCGCGCCCTTCGCCTTCGGGACGAAGTTCGAACGTCAGTTTCGGTTTATGTGGGGGGCCTGGCCCAACAAGCGTCAGGACGACTTCCTTATTCTCTTTCAGGCCCACAACTTCCTGATGGCCAACCCGTTTGCCCTTGGTGAAAAACACCGTTTTGGTTCCTGTTTCACCGTCGGCACCTTCGACAGTGCATGTAGATTTGGTCTCCTTCGGCCAAGCCGACCAACGCATCAGATGCTCTTGGAGGCGTATATCGTCATAGACCTGCTTAACCGGTGCATCGACTGTGATCTCTTCGGTGTACTCAACCTTAGTGGGCGCGAGCGCGGAAAGAAGGGCAATAAGGGCAATCAGCCCGAGTACGAAAAAAAGCGCGATTTCCATTTCAGTCTCCACGGTTCTTGCGTTCCAAATCCAATTGAACGATGATCTATATCAAGTAACTTGACTGTCAAGCTAAATGGATGACAACAGATGCCATCTTCCGAAGAAGCGACGCCTCAAGACCTCGTCGCTGCGTGCCGCAGATTGTACGCAAGTATTGAGCGGCTCGACACGAAAGCCGCCAACACCGTTGGCGTCAGCCGGAACGATCTGCGGTGTTTGAACATGCTCGCAGAAGCTCCGGCCAAGCCGAGCAAGATCGCAGCCGAATTGGGTTTGACCACAGGGTCCGTCACCACCTTGCTAGACCGTTTGGAAAAAGCTGACCTAGCGAGGCGCGAACGTGACCCGGACGACCGGCGAGGGATCATTGTCCATCCGACACAATACCTGTTTGAGGCGCTTGGACCGATCTATTCGGGCGTTGCCAAAGAAATCGAACGGATCGCCGCAGAGTACTCTGCGGATGAGCGAAAAGCTGCGGTGACGCACCTTAATGACGCGTCATCTGCATATGAGGTCGTCACATCGATCAATGATCGATAGCGGCCATTCGCGCTGCGTGCAGCATGTGGTAAGTACGGGCTCAAATCCGCCGTTGGATTCTTTCGCAAACCTGTGTTTGCGGTTCGCTTTGAAATCAGGGAAGACGCGCCTCAATGCTGTGTCCGGTCCCGTAGCGCAAGACATGGCTCAGAAGACCGCTCAAGACGACAAGGCTTCTTGGACGCTGTCAGTTTGCGCAGAGCCTTTAAAGCTCCCAGACGCGTAAGGCCAAAAATCTTGGGTAGCATGTTGACTCACGTCTGATCACTCCTTAACTACCCGCCGTTAGCACTCATAACCAGTGAGTGATAACGGCCCTCAAGAGGAGGGCCATGGGAGAAACTTTGAGCCAAGGAGCCAAAGACAATGGCATTTAAACCCCTACATGACCGCGTGCTTGTGCGCCGTGTGGAGAGCGAAGAGAAAACCTCTGGCGGGCTGATTATCCCCGACAGTGCAAAGGAAAAGCCGAGCGAAGGCGAAGTTGTGTCTTGCGGCGAAGGTGCGCGCAAGGACAGCGGTGAGCTGGTCCCCATGGCGGTGAACGCCGGTGACCGCATCCTCTTCGGCAAGTGGTCCGGGACCGAGATCACGATCGACGGCGAAGAGCTGCTGATCATGAAGGAAAGCGACATTCTGGGCGTGATGGCCTGATCCGTCGACTGACCTTACCAACAACAATCTACTTCAGGAGAAAACGACATGTCTGCAAAAGACGTTAAGTTTGATACCGATGCCCGCAACAAGATGATGCATGGCGTCAACGTGCTGGCCAACGCCGTGCGCGTGACTTTGGGCCCCAAGGGCCGCAACGTGGTTCTGGACAAATCCTTCGGCGCACCGCGCATCACGAAGGACGGTGTGTCTGTCGCCAAAGAGATCGAGCTGGAAGACAAGTTCGAAAACATGGGCGCGCAGATGGTCAAAGAAGTGGCCAGCCGCACCAATGATGAGGCCGGTGACGGCACCACGACAGCGACCGTTCTGGCCCAAGCCATTGTGAAAGAAGGCATGAAGGCCGTGGCCGCGGGCATGAACCCGATGGACCTTAAGCGCGGTATCGATCTGGCGACCTCCAAAGTCGTCGAAGAGATCAAGGGCGCGGCCCGTGAGGTGAAGGACAGCGCAGAAGTGGCGCAGGTCGGCACCATTTCCGCCAACGGCGAAGAAGAAATTGGCAGCCAGATCGCCGGTGCGATGCAGAAGGTTGGCAATGAAGGCGTCATCACCGTCGAAGAGAACAAAGGCCTCGAGACCGAGACCGATGTTGTCGAAGGCATGCAGTTCGATCGCGGCTACCTGAGCCCCTACTTCGTGACAAATGCCGATAAGATGACGGCAGAGCTTGAAGACTGCATGATCCTGCTGCACGAGAAGAAACTGTCTTCCCTGCAGCCGATGGTTCCGCTGCTCGAGTCCGTGATCCAGAGCCAGAAGCCGCTCTTGATCATTGCTGAAGACGTGGAAGGCGAAGCGCTGGCGACCCTCGTGGTCAACAAGCTGCGCGGTGGTCTGAAGATCGCAGCGGTCAAGGCACCGGGCTTTGGTGATCGCCGTAAAGCCATGCTGCAGGACATCGCGATCCTGACAGGTGGTCAGGTGATTTCCGACGATCTGGGCATGAAGCTGGAAAGCGTCACCGTGGATATGCTGGGTTCTGCCAAGAAGGTCGGCATCACGAAGGATGAGACCACCATCGTTGATGGTGCTGGTGAAAAAGCTGAGATCGAAGCACGGGTTTCCCAAATTCGTCAGCAGGTCGAAGACACCACGTCTGACTACGACCGCGAAAAGCTGCAAGAGCGTGTGGCCAAGCTGGCCGGCGGTGTTGCCGTGATCCGCGTCGGTGGCATGACCGAAGTGGAAGTGAAAGAGCGTAAGGACCGCGTTGATGACGCGCTGAACGCAACGCGTGCCGCCGTTCAGGAAGGCATTGTTGTGGGTGGCGGTGTTGCGCTGGTTCAGGCTGGCAAAGTGCTGGACGGTCTTGAGGGTGCAAACCCCGACCAGACCAATGGTATTGCCATCGTGCGCCGTTCGCTGGAATCCCCGCTGCGCCAGATTGCTGAAAACGCTGGCGTCGACGGTGCGGTTGTGGCTGGAAAGGTCCGCGAAAGCTCTGACACGTCGTTCGGTTTCAACGCACAGACAGAAGAATATGGCGACATGTTCTCTTATGGTGTGATTGACCCGGCCAAGGTTGTCCGTACGGCGCTGGAAGATGCAGCCTCCATCGCGGGTCTCTTGATCACGACGGAAGCCATGGTTGCCGATAAGCCCGCCAAAGAGGGCGCAGCCCCCGGTGGCGGCATGCCCGACATGGGCGGCATGGGCGGCATGATGTAAGCTGCCTTTTGGCTAAGATTTGGGGCCGTCCTTCGGGGCGGCCCTTTTCATTTGAGGATGCAGATTTTTTCAAAAAATCTGCCGCCAACGTTGGCGGCGCAGTTTTTGAAAAAATGCGGACGAAGTCTTTGAAAGACTTCGTGCATCGCCCGCGAAGCGCGCCCGTGAGGGGGTGGTGAGCGGCTAGTTCTGAATGTCCTCCAGATAAAAATAAAGCCCCGCCAATTGTCGTGGCGTCGGCGTGAGGATGCCGTCGATTTCCACCGGCACTAGATCGTCGGCCATGCGATTGCCGAAAGATGGCATCACGCGGTCGAGGTGGTCGTTGTCGGGATCGCCCCAGATGTAGCTCATGACCCGCGCTTGCGGAAACTCACCTCCGTTGCGCGCGCTGACTGTGGTGAGGTCGGGCAAGCGTAGGACCTGCCTTTGGGCGGTGGGGCCGTCGCCTTTGCCGGTCACCCCATGGCAGGCCACGCAGTTTTGGGCGTAAAACATCGCCCCGTCATCGCGGGTGGGCATGTCGTTGCTGGACGTCCCAAGGCCCGTGCAGGCTGATAGCGCGAACGCCAAGGGGAGTGAGAGAGGGAGTGTCCTGATCATGTGTCGCGCCTCTGCCTTGTGCCGTTTTTGGCAGTTTGCCATGCTTTGGGCGCGCATGATTTGATCCAGCGCAAAGCGGTGCGGGAAAAGCGAGCCATGACCGCAAGAAAGCGACGCGGGGCCTGTCGTGACATCCACGATATTTTTTGAGATTGGTCTTTATTTTGTCACATTTCCAACCTATGCGTTCACGCGTGAACACATATTGAGCAGAGCATGTTCGACGCAGATTTAAAACCCAATCAGCAGGACGAAGACCTGCTCTTCCGGCTGTTGCGCCAGTTGGACCTTGCGCCCGAAGCGTCGCAGCGCGTCACGGCGGAGGCGATTGGTGTCTCTTTGGGTCGTCTCAACAAGCTCATGAAGCAAGCGAAAGATGCGGGGCTGATCGCGATCACGGATCGCGACGGGCCTGATAAACGCCAGCGCTTTGCCTATTCGCTCACCTCTTATGGGGCCAAGGAAAAGATCCGCCTGACGGATCGGTTTTTGGCCCGAAAATTCGCCGAATATGACGCGCTTCACGCGGAACTGACCGGCACCACCAGTGGCCTTGCGCCCCTCAAAGACAGGACCAAACTCGTGCAAAATAACCTTGCCCCGATCCAAGAGCTTTATGTCTCTTACGACAGTGCCCAGAAGATGAAGCTGGAGGCCGCAGAGCTAACCAGCTGGGATCTTAGCCCCCGCCAGATTTGCGATCTGGAGCTGCTGATGAATGGCGGGTTCAATCCGCTCAAAGGGTTTCTGACCGAGGCTGATTACAATGGCGTTGTGGAGAACCTGCGCCTTGAGGATGGCACGCTTTGGCCGATGCCGATCACGCTGGATGTGTCGGAAGATTTTGCCGCGGGCGTTGAACTGGGACAAGACATCGCGCTGCGCGACCAAGAGGGCGTGATCCTGGGCACCATGACCGTGACCGACCGCTGGACGCCGGACAAGGCGCGTGAAGCGGAGAAGGTGTTTGGTGCCGATGATCAGGCCCATCCGGCGGTGGATTACCTGCACAATCAGGCGGGCGCCGTATACCTTGGCGGGCCGGTCACCGGTATTCAGCCGCCCGTGCATTATGATTTCCGCGCCCGTCGCGACACGCCCAATGAATTGCGTGCCTATTTCCGCAAAGTTGGCTGGCGCAAGGTGGTGGCGTTCCAGACGCGTAACCCGCTGCACCGGGCGCATCAGGAACTGACCTTCCGCGCTGCGCGGGAAGTGGAGGCGAACCTGCTCATCCACCCGATCGTGGGTATGACGAAGCCGGGCGACGTGGATCACTTTACCCGCGTGCGGTGCTATGAGGCGGTGTTGGACAAGTACCCGGGATCAACGACCAGCATGTCGCTGCTGAACCTCGCCATGCGCATGGCGGGCCCGCGGGAGGCCGTGTGGCACGGGATCATCCGGCGCAACCATGGCTGCACGCATTTTATCGTTGGCCGCGATCATGCGGGTCCGGGGAAGAATTCGGCGGGAGAAGATTTCTATGGGCCTTACGACGCGCAGGATCTGTTCCGGGAACACCAGGATGAGATCGGCATCGAGATGGTCGATTTCAAACACATGGTCTACGTGCAGGAACGCGCGCAGTACGAGCCGATGGATGAGATTGCCGATAAGGACAATGTGACGATCCTCAATATCTCTGGCACCGAATTGCGGCGTCGTCTGGCAGAGGGGCTTGAGATCCCTGACTGGTTCTCCTTCCCCGAGGTGGTGGCGGAGCTGCGCAAAACCCGCCCGCCGCGGTCGGATCAGGGGTTCACGGTGTTCTTTACTGGCTTCTCCGGGTCGGGGAAATCGACCATCGCCAACGCGTTGATGGTCAAGCTGATGGAGATGGGTGGCCGGCCTGTGACGCTCTTGGATGGCGATATCGTTCGGAAGAATTTGAGCTCCGAGCTTGGGTTCTCGAAAGAGCATCGCGATCTCAATATCCAGCGGATCGGCTATGTGGCGTCCGAGATCACAAAGAATGGCGGCATCGCGATTTGCGCCCCCATCGCGCCCTACGAAAAGACGCGCCGCCAGGTGCGGCAGGCGATTGAGGAATATGGCGCTTTCTGTGAGGTCCATGTTGCGACCTCGATCGAGGAATGCGAACGGCGGGATCGCAAGGGGCTCTACAAGCTGGCGCGTGCTGGGAAGATCAAGGAGTTCACAGGTATCTCTGACCCCTATGACGTGCCGGAAAATCCGGAGCTGAGTGTGGAGACAGAGAATGTGGAAGTCGACAACTGCGCGCATCAGGTGATCCTGAAGCTGGAGCAGATGGGCCTGATCGCAGGGTGATCTGATCCCGAAGAGATAGGGAAGGGCGGTCTTTGCGGGCCGCCCTTTTTTGGTATGAGGGGGGATGTATGTGATCTCCCTCACCTCGATCCCGCCGCGTCTGCCCAGGGTTGGGCCTGTGCTTGAAAGCTTGCTGGCGCAGCGGCCCGCGCCGGAGGCGGTGTATCTTTGCGTGCCGAAAACATGGGCGCGATTTGGCACGTTTGACGGGCAGATCCGTGTGCCGGACGGGGTGGTTATCCACAGGTCTGAGGCGGATCTGGGGCCTGCCATGAAAGTGATCCCGTTGGCGAATGATCCACAGCTTAGGGCGCAGCGGATCATATATTGCGATGATGACTGGATTTATCCCACCGGCTGGGCGGCGGCGCTTTTGGCCTGTGGAACGCCGGGTGAGGCCGTGGCGGCGAGTGGGTTCAACGTGAACAGGTTGGGGCGGCATGGCGCGTGTCTGGCCCACCCGTTCGTGGAGGTCGCGCAGGGGTTCGCAGGGGTGTCCATTGACCCCGAGTGGCTGGCCCTGCCTGAGGCGACACCGCCGGAAGACGCGCGGTTGGCCGATGACATTTGGCTGTCGGGGCAGCTGGCTCGTCAGGGAATTTCAATCCGCCTTTGCCCGGAGGCGCGAGAGGGGCTGTTGCCAGCATTTGAGGACGCGCACGGTTTGCAGGATGTGGCCGAGGCGGGGCAGAGGCGGGCGGAGGTGAATGCCGCAGCGCTAGATGCGCTGACGCGGGAGTTCGGGATTTGGCCCTCTCTTTGAGGCCGCCTTTCTTAGGGGATAGGGCGGTCTTCCAGCACCGCGCGGGCGGCGCGGGCGAAGTAGTCGGCGTAGCTGTCGGCGGCGGGGATGGTGCGGCGTAGCGCGGGGAAGCGGGCCTCATAATCGGCCTCTGACATGGTGCGCAGGGCGGTCTGCATCTCTTCCAGAGACTGGCAGATGATCATGCCCGACGTGTCCATGAAATCCGCCAGATTGGGACAGCCCCAATAGATCGGCACGGTTTCGCACAGCACGGCGTCGATCAGTTTCTCAGTAAAGTAGTTCACCTCTTGCGCGTTCTCGATCACCACGGAATAGCGATAGGGGGCGAGCCCATCGGATTTGTCCCCGAAGGGCGCGTAGCCCTGCCCCAGAAGGTCCACATCCATCGCGTGGGTTTGCGACCAATCCGCCACTTGGTGGCGCAGCACGTGACCCGGTTGGGACCGTTTGGCAGAGGCGATCAGCGAGCAGAGTTTCGACTTCGTCTTGTCGCGCTCTTTCCAGTCGGGGATCCAGGTGCTGCCATAGGGAAAGAAGAGGCCGTTGGGGATTTTGTCCAACACTTCGGGGCGATAGCTCAGCACGCGGTGGAAGCGCTTGGCGTTGCGGATGAGGCGGGCGTGGTGGGCACCTTGGATCACGAAGGGTTCTGCCAGCGCGACAGAGACTTTGGCCCGCACACCTGGCGCGGGCCGGATGGGCGACAGGGTTCTGCCGAAGCTGACCAGATGATCCTGCGCGCCCAGATCGCCGATGCGTTTGCCTTGCAACCGGTCGGGGCATCCCAGCGGCCAGAAGCAATCAGACAGCGGCATGCGGGCCAGGGGCCGTCCGCGCAGGAGACCCGGCTTGGCATGGGGGCTGAGGACAGCGACGGCTGGAGTGTCAGGCATGGACCGCTCTGGATTGATTAGGCGCAATCGCGGCGTGATAGGCCCTTGGGCGGCGCAGGGCAAGCGTTACTCGGCGGCGGCGGGTTCCATCAGCGGTGCATCATAGGGCAGGCCGGCTAATGCGGGATCGAGCGCCTCGATCAGGCTTTCCGCGAATTTCGGGCTGCTGCGCAGGGAAAACGGCAGTTTGAGGGCCAGTTCGATCACCAATCGGTCGCTGAAGGGAGAGGCATGGACGTGTTCGGCATGGCCGAGGGTGATCACCGCCTTGGGCGGTTCATGCAGTTCGATACGGATGAAATCCTCTGCCGCGTCCTGCAGGGTTTTGGGCAGGGTGGATTTCCAGTTTGTGTAATCCTTTTCCACCGCCGCGCGCACGGATTTTTCGGGTTTGAAGCCCAGCATGGCCGTGATTTCTGCGCTGAGCGAGGCGCGGATGGGTTTGGGTTTCGTGCTGCCCGCCTGCCAGCCGCCTTGCAGGGCATCGAGGCCTGCGGCGTTCAGCACGACATGTTGCGCGGGTTGAAGGGCATCAATGGCGTAAGCGTCTTGGGTGCGGATGCGCATTGCACTGCTGGTGCGTAGCCAGAAAAAGCGTTTACGTTCAATGCGTTGGGGCCGATCGCCGCCCAGTGTGGCAATGGCATTTTCCCGCGTCAGAGGGATAACCGTAACGCCCCCGGCCAAAGCCATCTTTTGCGCCATGGCGTGGTGTTTTCGATCCTCGTCATTGCCCGGTTGCAGCACAGTGATCTGCGCAAGATCGTCGCGTTTATCGCCCGCCGCAGCCAGAAGAATGCGCGACCCCGCAGAGGCATCGAGCGGCAGAACCACATCATCGGCGGCGATCCAGCCTTGCACGATGTTCCGCAGGCGGGCTGCGATTTTGGCAATCACAGGCGCCGATTTGGCGGTCGAGACCTTTCGGATGGTATTGCGCAGGGGCCATGTGCGCCGGGCACTCATGTCGCTCAGATCCAGCAGGTGATTGCCCGGCAAGAGGCGCACATCAAGGTCGACGGTCTGGCCCATGGGGAAGAAAGACTTCGTTGAGGGCGG
>JBCCAJ010000400.1:0-3181 GCA_039814845.1 Pseudomonadota bacterium
ATGGTCAGGATCTGCCACGTCGTCCCCGTCAGAAAACTTGGGAACTTGCTATTGCGCCCACCTGCATGAGTCAAGCGCACCCGGTGCGGCCATTCTGCACCCACAAACCTCTGAATTTAATTGTGATTTTTTGATCCAGACTTCAGCCACCCCCACGCAGCGCGTCCCGCATCGGCCTTCAAACCACGTTTGTCCTCATTCAACCAATCAGTTGAGTTTTGGCCGTGACGCACCATCCGGCACCGCAAACCGCCCGCCCCGGACGCCCCGGACGCGATCCGCCGCCACTCCTGCCCGTGCGCCGCGCCAGGCCTACCGTGAGAGATCTGCCGTGAAACAGCTACCGTCACAGACGCCTTCTACAAAAGACGAGGTCCCGGCTCAGGGACGGGACGCGTTTTACCCGGCTGCCCCAAAGCGCGCCCGTCTTGCGATCAGGCAACGCGGGCGGTCAGTGCGCCCGACCGCGACCGTTTCGTCACATCCTGACTGACCGACATACGCGATGCAATCTCTGCCGCGCACTCAGCGTTTTCCTCGGCCAGCTTGCCAATCTCTTCGGCCACCACAGCGAACCCGCGCCCGGCCTCACCGGCGCGCGCCGCCTCAATCTGGGAATTGATCGCCAGCATCCTGAGCGCGCGAACGGACAACACAATCTTGTTGGCCAGATCCAGAATATCGCGGTTGGCATCCACTGATGCGCTTTGATTGGCGGCAATGCTGTCGCGCAGGCGCTTTTCTTCCGTGGCATCACACACCAGGCCCTGAAGATAGATCAGCTCCGCGCCCTCAAAAACCGCCGACCCCCGTTCGCGAACGGGCATTTCTGTCCCGTCAGGATGTACAAGGCGGTAATCCACATCCCACGCCTCCCCCCTCGCAATCGCGGCATCAATGCGGACCACCATGTCGTCCACATCAT
This sequence comes from Pseudomonadota bacterium, assembly GCA_039814845.1. Lineage (GTDB taxonomy): Bacteria > Pseudomonadota > Alphaproteobacteria > Rhodobacterales > Rhodobacteraceae > Roseovarius. Next base: position 926 of record JBCCAJ010000400.1, read on the forward strand.
CGGGATGGCACAATGACACATAACCCCGTTCGCGATTATCCATGATCTGGCCAGTGTGATAGCCGGTGATGTCGTGAAAACACCCTGACAGGAACCGCATCGTATAGTCACTGTCATTCTCACAACGATAGACAAACGCCTTGGACGCCAACATGATGCTATCATAAGTGTCTACGGTTTCGGTCTCATTCACGCGTCAAATCCTTTGGCTGGCTGCAAAATGCGGCATCGCCATCATCACACTGCACGCGTAAATTTGACGTTAAACCTGTTGACCTTCCGCGCCCCCACGCGCTTAAAACCTTGCATGGCTGACCCGCTCGACACTGTCTTTTCCGCCTTGGCCGATCCCACCCGCCGCGCCATCCTCGTGATGCTGCTGGAAGATGACATGGCCGTCACGGATGTGGCCGAACCCTTTGAGATGTCGTTGGCGGCGATTTCAAAGCATCTGGGCATCCTGTCGCGCGCTGGCCTGATCAGTCAGGAACAGCGCGGCCGCGTGAAATGGTGCAAGCTGGAACCCGATGCGATGCGTGATGCCAGCATCTGGATGCAAAGTTTCGGACAGTTTGAGGCAATCCATCTGGACGCCTTTGAAAAATTCCTCGAAACAGAGCTGTCAACACAAGAGCAGGCCACAGAAGACACCCATGATGGACGGTGATCTGGACATTTCATCAAAGGAACTGCCCCCCGCCCATGTGGAACGGCTGCAAAATGCGCTTGTGCTGCCGATTGTCAAAGGGTCGTCCATGGCGTGCGGCGTGGTGCGCAATGATGGCCGCTTTTGCCAGATGTCACGCTCTTTAATGTCAGGCGCGCGGCTGTCTGCTGTGCCAGACTATGACCCTACCGCTTTTGCCGATATTCAGCCCGGGCGGTGGTTGTACGCCGGGATCGGGCGGCATCATTTCGGGCATTTTCTGGTCGAGACGCTGATCCGGCTTTGGGCTGCAGGATATTACCGCGATGAACTGGACGGGATCGTGATCGTGCCCAACCGTGGCATGGACTTTTCGAATGCCATTCACCGCCGGTTCGGTCCGTTTCTGGCCCTTTTGACCGATGGGCTGGTGGCGCATCTGCCCAGCCATCCGACACGGTACGAAACCCTGCTTCTGCCTTCGCCCGGGTTCGGTCCTCTGAACTGGATCAGCGGCACCCCCATCTTCCGCCGCGAAATCCGCGCCCGCGTGGCCGCGAAGCTGCGCCCCGAAGGCGAAAGCAAGCTTTACATCTCGCGCACGCAACTTGGCAAAGGCGACAAACTGGTCAATCAGGAAGCGCGGATTGAAGATGCGATGCGCAAAGCGGGCTACGATATCTTCTACCCCGAACAGCACACAATCGCGCAGCAACTGTCTCGCTACATGGCCGCCACGACCATCGTAGGCGCCGAAGGGTCTGCGTTTCATCTGGCGCCTTTTGCCATGCCCATCGGCGGACGCGCCGCGCTTTATCAACGCCGCCACTGGACGCGCGCGTTCAATGCCTATCCCGCGCAGCTAAATTCCTTCTGCGAGGCCGAGGTGACCTCCATCCGTCCGCTCATGCCCCGCCAGGCCAGCGCAGAGGCAGGCACCAAGACGGAAGAGGAAAGCCCTGCGCTGGATTACGACAAGCTGATGGATGGGTTGTCGGATGCGGGGTTTGTTTAGGGCAGTTTTCGTTTTCAAGCGTCTCCAACCCGAAATCTGAGGCCCACCGCTTAATTCAAAAGCCCCGCCTGATGGGCACCATCAGGCCGCGCCGGTCCGCCCCCACGGGGCGGCGCGTTCACGCCACCCCGCGGACCGGCTCGTGAACTTAGATCGGGAACGCCTCAGATTTGCTTTCAGTGGCTTCAATAAGATGCAAAACGCTCCGAACACAGCGCACCCAAAACACCGACACGATACCGACGTAATACCGACGCGATACCGACGTTCAAAATCCGCCCTTTTTAAACCTCACTCCAGGCCTTCGCCCGCTCCTTGAGGAAGGTCAAAAACGCCTGTACCTTGGTCGTCCGATGCAGATCCATATGCGTCACCAACCAAAGCGGCGCGGCCCATTCCTCTCGTGGCTCCATCACCTCAACCAGGCCCGGTATCTCCCGCGCCTCTATCCGCGACATAAACCCGATCCCCGCCCCCGCGCGCACCGCCCGGCGCTGCGCATGGATATCTCCGCTGCGGAACGTGATCCTTTCGGCGGGCACGTTTTCCCGCAGCCAGATGTTAAAGGGTGCACGGGATTTTGGGTCGTCACTGC
>JBCCAJ010000446.1:0-2642 GCA_039814845.1 Pseudomonadota bacterium
CGGGCCGGGGAAATTTCCCTTGCCCTGACCATACCCTGCGCCGTGGCGCTGATGGTGATCCCTTTGCCCATCGTCTCTGTGCTGTTTGAACGGGGCTTGTTCGACACCGATGATACCGCCGCAACGGCGCTGGCCGTCACGATCTATGGCCTCGGCCTGCCTGCCTTTGTGCTGCAAAAAATCCTGCAACCGCTCTACTTCGCGCGCGAAGACACCAAATCACCCTTCCGCTACGCCGTGGTGGCGATGGTGATCAACGCGGCTTTGGCAGTGGGGCTCGCCTACTTCATCGGCTGGATCGCGGCCGCCATCGCAACAACAGCTGCGGGTTGGGCGATGGTGTGGCTGCTCGCGCGCGGGGCACGCCCCATGGGTGATGTCGCGCGGTTCGATGCGGGACTGCGCCGCCGCATGTGGCGGGTTTGCGCGGCGTCTGCTGTCATGGGCGTGGTTTTATGGCTGCTATCAGCCTTTGGCACACCATTTTTCGGCTTGGCAGGGTGGCGGTGGTTGGCGCTTTTGGGACTGATCGCGGGGGGTGTCGTCACATACCTAACAGCGGGCCAACTGCTGGGCGCGTTCAAACTCTCGGAATTCCGCACCGCACTGCGACGCAACCGCGAGACGCGCCCGTAAGGAAGCGATGAGCGGCTTACCCCCGGCGGATCTTATCGCGCAGTCGAACCATCGCACCGGGCAGCAGCAAGAACGACATGGCGAACCCGGCTACAAATCCCGCAATATCGGCGACCCAATCCACACCCGCCCCGAAGAGCAGCCCAAAGACCAGCTGTATCCCCACCAGCAACCCGATCAACGTGAAGGCCTGCGCCTGTTGCGCTCCCACCTCGCCCAACCGTAGCCACAGCAAACAGGTGAACCCACCAATTAGGCCATACACCCCCGGAAACGCCCCGATCAGCCCAGGCGCATCCGGCACAATCAGCGCATAGACCAGAGCGCCGAAAATGCAGGAGCCGAAGAACAGGATAAGCAAGGACAACTGCCCCATCCGTTCCCCCACAAACTTGCCCATGGCCAGCGTCATCACGGCGGCGAAAATGAAATGCGTGAAGCCTGCATGCAAAAACGGATAGGTCACGAAGCGGATCAGGAAATCGCCCCGCAGGCTGCCGGTCTCCCACATCCAGCCCACGGCGCGCGCGCTGAACCCGTACTCCTGGATCGCGGCCAGCCGCCAACCCACGGCCTCAGGCCCGCCCAAAATCCCCCGAGCGCCCAACATGAACGCGCCCTCCACCAGTGCCATGATCAAAACGAGCACCATCACCACAGGGGGCAACGGGTTCACGGGGCTTTCATCATGGCCGTCAGCATGAAAGGACATAAGGCACGCTCCTTGACGCGGGGTTCGGCCAGACGTAAGCGAGGCGAACGGAAATTGCCAGCAGGGACGCGCAGCAATGACAGACGGCCAGTTTACCCCACGAGTGTTCTCGGGCATCCAGCCCTCGGGTGGGCTGACGCTAGGCAATTACCTGGGCGCCATGAAACGCTTCGTGGACATGCAGGAAGAAGATTACGAGACGATCTACTGCATGGTCGATCTGCACGCGATCACCGTTTGGCAAGATCCCGACAAACTGCGCCACGCCACGCGTGAATTGTGCGCAGGTTTTATCGCCGCTGGCCTTGATCCGACCAAGTCGATCCTGTTCAACCAAAGCCAAGTGGCAGAACACGCGCAGCTGGGCTGGATTTTCAATTGCGTCGCGCGCATGGGCTGGATGAAGCGGATGACGCAGTTCAAGGACAAGGCCGGTAAGAATGCCGAAAACGCGTCCTTGGGGCTGTTCGGCTACCCGGCTTTGATGGCTGCCGACATTCTGCTTTACCACACGACCCATGTGCCGGTGGGCGAAGACCAAAAGCAACATCTGGAACTGACCCGCGACATCGCGATCAAGTTCAACAACGACTTTGGCGTGGATTTCTTCCCCGTGACGGAACCCGTAATCGAAGGGGCTGCGACGCGGGTGATGAGCCTGCGGGACGGCACAAAGAAGATGTCGAAATCTGATCCCTCCGATATGTCCCGGATCAATCTGACCGATAACGCCGATGCCATCTCCAAAAAAATCCGCAAGGCCAAGACCGATCCCGAACCCCTGCCCTCGGAATTTGCAGGCCTTGCCGACCGGCCCGAGGCGCGCAATCTGGTGAACATCTACGCTGCGCTGTCAGACCAATCGGTGGACGCGGTGATGGCAGAGGTCGGCGGGCAACAGTTCGGGCAATTCAAACCGGCGCTGGCCGATTTGGCGGTGGATAAGCTCGCCCCCATCTCAGAAGAAATGTCGCGTTTGATGCAGGACCAAGGCGAGATTGATCGCATTCTCGCCGACGGCGCGGCCCGCGCCCGCGCGATTGCCGCGCCGATCCTGCAAAAGACCTATGACATCGTCGGCATGGTCGGCCCCTGACGGCAAATCAGCGTTGCCACAAGCCGGGTATATCATTTGCACAACGCCTAGATCTGGCAGCACGATGTTATGCCGCATGCTTGCCGCCACCGATAGGATGGGCGTACCTGACTCATACTTCCGTAAAGAAGACTTGGTGGAGTGGGCAACTGAATGGGGTATAGCGCTGGATAGCCTGCCGGGTACCTACACACCATC
>JBCCAJ010000380.1:0-3337 GCA_039814845.1 Pseudomonadota bacterium
ACAGGCGTCGCGCCATGGGGCACGCAGACGATGATCTTTGGCTTGGAGAACGTCGACCGGCGATGCACCTTGCGAATGAAGTGTTTGATCATCGCCTCGGCGGTGTCAAAATCCGCGATCACGCCTTCGCGCATGGGGCGGATCGCCTCAATACTGCCCGGTGTGCGGCCCAGCATCAGCTTGGCGTCTTCGCCCACGGCCAGAACTTTCTTGATCCCGTCCTTGTTGTGATAGGCCACAACAGAGGGTTCCGACAGGATCACGCCTTTGCCTTTGACATAAACCAGCGTGTTGGCTGTGCCCAAATCAATGGCCATGTCAGAGGAGAAAAGCCCCGGAAGATTGTCCAGAATGCCCATGTGCCCGCGGTCCTGTCTTTCCAAAATGCGATGGGGGCCTGAATCGCGGCCCCTGTGCTGAGACGTCTATATAATGAGGTGTCGGGTCAGGTGAAAGTGCCTGTTTTCGCAGGCCTCGGCGTCATGTTGCCGGAGGCGCGTGCGGCGGCGCTCTGCGTGCCCTGACGGGTGGCCCCCGCGTTTTCGCAGGTCAGTCTTCAAAACAGGCGGCTGTCTGAGCGCAGGCGACTATGGCTGCCTGCAACGTATCACTCATCACGCCATCGGCGTCGCCGCTGTAAAGACCGGCATTTAGAAGATGGGTCTGAAAGGCTACGATTGCAGGGCCCTTGCCCAGTTCGATGGACTGCATCCAATCGGCCATCGCGGCCTCTGCATTGCCCATTTTCTGATGAAGGCGCCCACGGTTTTGCAGTGTTTTGCCGTTGTCAGGGTCTTGATCCAGTAACGTGTTGTAGATGGCGAGCGCATCATCCAGGCGCCCCAGCTGTTCCAGAGCAAAGGCACGGTTGGCCAAGACTTGTGCGCTGTCTGTGTTCAATGCCTCGGCCCGGTCGAAATTGGCCAGCGCCATATCGAAATTTCCAAGCTCCGCATGAGCATTTCCGCGGTTCATGTAGGCGTTGGCGTTGGATGGGTCGATGGCAATCGCGGCATCAAAATCCTTTATCGCGGCGGCGGCATCACCGCTTTGCCCCAAGGCCATGCCCCGTTCGATCAGATAGCCGGCATTTTGCGGGTTGAGCGTGATGGCCCGTTCCAGATCGGGGATCGCAGCCTCAATATTGCCGACACCGCGCAAGAGCTTGCCACGGTTGTGATAGGGGTTGGGGTAGTCGGGATCGAGGGCAATAGACCGTGTGAACATCCGATAAGCGCGATCCAGGTCGCCGATTTGCGCATAGAGGAACCCGATATTGTTCAGCGATCTTGGGTCTTTGGGGTCAATCAATGCGGCCTCATGAAGATCGGCGAGAGCGGCTTCTGTGTTGCCCTGCCGGGCCAGTACGTCACCGCGATTGTAGAAGTAATCACGCACGGCGGCGTTGATGCGGATTGCTTCATCGAATGCCTCCAGCGCGGGCTGGAGTTCGTTCAGAGCGGCGTGTGCATTGCCCAGATTATAAAAGGCCGTGGCTGCGTTTTGAGGGGAAAGGCCGTCTTCCTCAAGGACCTCGCGGCAGGCCTCAACACGGGTTTGGGCGCTGTCGGCGTTGATGCAATCCGACCTGGGATCGGCGGCGACGGGACCCGCAAACCGGATGAGAGAAAGCGCAGCCAGAAGGCCCAATTGGACAACGAAACGATGCATGCCAAACCTCGAAAGCAATCGAAGGGGGTGATTGGCCACAAGTGTAGCACCCGACAAAACGGGTCTAAACAGCTTTGTTTTGGGTCGCTGGTATCGCGGGTGGATAAAGACGATGCACCGGGCGGGAACAGCGTAGGTCCTATTGAGCGTGAACAGATCGACAGAACGTGTCTGAGACCAGTTGGGATGTGCTGGTGTCGGATGTTGTTTCCATGATCCAGATTGAGGTTGTGGAGGATGGCCTTTGCCCTTGAAAGGTGTCCGGCCGGGACAAGCTTGGGTTGGAAAAAAGGCCAAGTCTGAGTGGAAGACTTTTTGAAAGCAGGCCAAGCGCGTTGCATTTTTGAGCAACCTGTGGTGGTCTGGCGGGCATTTATTATCGCTTAGCGAGGAATTTTTTTATGGATGAACAAGCGCGTCGTAGGTTGGCTTTTGCAAATAGTCTTCTGTTTGAAACCCCTGGCGGTCTGCGGTTCACACAGGACAGCCCGATTCTGCCCAATGTTTGGTTGGCATTTGCCGAAAACCCGCATCGACAGCATGAACTGATCTTAACCAGCAATCAAAATGGCGGCACTGGTCTGGCCGCACAAAAGATCAGGACGATGCTCAACAACTATCGGGGCAAAAAGCTGGAGCGGGGTATCGATGTCGGTCGTCGGCCGCGCGTGTCCTACATACCCGGCCAACTTGCGGTGAAGCTTTACTTTGATGAATTGATGCGCGTGGTGCTGCCGCTGACCCAATGGTGGCACGAAACCTACGACGAATTGCGTCGCTTGCAATCCAAGTTTAAAGACACGGCGGGTCCGGCAAACTGGTTCGATTTTCCCCAGCCCGACCCGGGAGGACGAGAAACCGATCTGTTTGACGCTTTGATGCTGATGAGGCGCGAACTTGGCGGTCAAAGTCAGGAAGGCGCATTCGACACCAGTCCTCAACGCCAAGCTTATATCCGGGAAATTCCACCTGATCTTATTTGGTTTGTCCGCATCACGGGCCTTATTGCGCATTGCCAAAGCAAGGGGCACAACCTGCTGGATGAAGAAGACGAACTGAGCCCGATTTTCGACAGTGATTTTGCCCTTCGGAGACGGGAGCGTGAAGATCCCGACAGGATTGAGAAATCCGACGAACAGCTCAAGCGAGAGGAAGGATCAAAAGCCCCGATAGAAACCGCCCGCATGGCGCGGCGCATTGTGGCGGAAGCGTTCACAGGTTTGTATTGGGACTGGTCCACAACAAGATCGTACCCTAAGGAACGGTTGATCTGGCGGATTACGAAAAACCGGCCGATCCGCCTTGCGGTCAACAATTCAGCGCTCACCATCAAGGCTGATGCCGCCGTGCGCTTGTTCGACATCAAATGCGACAAGATCACCTGGGCCGTGGTGGATAGCGGCATTGATCCGGGTCACGATGCCTTCAAGACGCTGACCCCTAAAGCGGAAGCAGATGCTCGTAAACTTTTGAAGAAAGACGGGCGCGAGGATGATCTGCGTGTTCGGGACCTGACCGAAAGCCGCATCGTCAAAACGCTTGATTTCACCCGCCTTCGAGAATTGCTCGACCATGATATAGAAATGGACGAAAAAGATGAGGTTGCGGACAAGAACCGCGCTGAGGTTTTGGGAGAAATTGCCAGGCGCATGCCCTATGAACCTGG
>JBCCAJ010000408.1:0-3051 GCA_039814845.1 Pseudomonadota bacterium
ACCGAAGGAATGATGAAGAGGATAAACCCGCCCGGATCGGCCAGCACCAGCAGGGCCTGCGCCGACACGATGCCCGTCATCTGCATGATCATGTAAAGCGCCAGCGCCTGACCACGGTTTTCATTGTCTGTGCTGTCATTGAGCCAGCTTTCCGCCGTGACATAAACGCCAGAGAAGGCAAACCCAACGAGGATGCGCCCGGCCATCCAGGCATAGGGGTCGGTGAGCCAGGGATACATGATCATCACCGCAGAGATCAGGGAGGCCAGGGCCGCAAACACCCGCACATGGCCCACCCGGCGCAACAGTTCGGGCGCAATGCGAGACCCGAAGAGGAAGCCCACGAAGTAGGCCGACATGATCAGCGACATGGACGCGGTGGAGAAGCCTTCGATTTCGCCCCGGATGCCGAGCAGCGTGGCCTGCATGCCGTTGCCCACCTGCAAGAGCATCATACCGAGCAGAAGCGCCCAGGCGTTTTTCAGGACGGTGAACATGGCGGGTCTCCGAATTGGCTTGCCCGCCTCATGCCTGAGTCGACGCGTCTTGTCGTGGGCTTTTTCGACCTGTGGGGTCGTTTCTGGGTGGACGGGTGCGAAATCTTTAAAAGATTTCGGTCGCAGTCTTTCAAAGACTGCGTGGGTCCGGGATCAGAAGTGAAGCATCCCCGTAGGAGAAAAACCGGTACTCTTCGCGCACAGCGTGATCATAAATGCGACGGACGGTGTCTTGCCCCATCAGCGCAGACACAAGCATCATCAACGTCGATTTCGGCAGGTGGAAATTGGTCATCAGCGCGTCCGTGATCTGAAACTCGAACCCGGGATATATGAAGATGTCGGTCTCCCCTTCCCAGGGCCCGATTTCGCCCGTGCGGCCTGCGCTTTCGATGAGACGAAGGGCGGTGGTGCCTACGGGGATCACGCGCCCACCTGTTCGCTTGGTGGCGCGGATTTGGGCGGCGGCGTCTTCGGTCACTTCGCCCCATTCGGCGTGCATCTTATGGGTGGTTACGTCATCGACTTTCACGGGCAAAAACGTCCCTGCGCCGACGTGGAGCGTGACATGGGTGAAATCCACGCCGTGGGCTGCGATCTGTGCCAAAAGCGCATCATCAAAATGCAGCGATGCGGTCGGCGCGGCCACGGCACCCGGGCGGGCGGCCCAGACGGTTTGATAATCCGTTTTGTCCTGGGCATCGGCCGCGCGGCGGGTGGCAATATAGGGGGGCAAGGGCATGGCACCGGCGGCATTGAGCGCGGCGTCGAACGCATCGCCTTCAAGGTTGAAGCACAAAATCCCCAAGCCGTCTTTTCGCCCCACGCAGGTGGCGCGGAGGCCCGCCTCAAAGACGACCTCTTCGCCATCTTTCAGCTTTTTCAAAGGCTTGACCATGGCCTGCCAGTCGCCCTCGGGCGTGGTATCCAGCAGCGTCACTTCAATCTTGGCCCCCCCCACGCTAGACGGATCCACCCCAGGGCGATGCCGGGTGCCGGTGAGACGGGCGGGAATGACACGGGTGTCATTGAGCACCAACCGGTCGCCGGGGCGCAGAAACTGCGTGATGTCTGACACCACCGCGTCGGTGACGCTTTCCCCTTCGGCCACCAAAAGCCGGGCTGATGTGCGCGGGCGCGCAGGGCGGGTGGCGATCAGCCGCTCTGGCAGGTCGAAGTCAAAATCACTGAGCTGCATCAACGATCCGTCTGTTCGCCTGCGTTTTGATTGCTCGGGACGTCCGTTGACGTGTCATCCCGCGTGGCCGCCCCTGGTCTGGCAGGCGGCGGGCCCCGGAAAAGATCGCGGAACATGCCGGGCGTCAGCACCGACAGCGGATCAACCTGCACCTTTGGGTTATTCGCCGGGCCTTCCACGTCATAGCCAAAGCCGATCAACCCCTCCCCCGGCCGCCCGAACCAGCCGCCGAGGTTCAGCGCATAGACCGGCGAAATCACCCCATCCAAATCCAGCAATTTGCGATCCGAGTGATAGTAGCCTTCCATCGAGATACCCATGGAGGCCCCCACGGCCGCGACCTCATAGATGGTCACCCGGTCCGGGGCGAGTTGGAAGCGGCCATTGACGTCTGAAAAATGAATGCCGTCGCCATTGAGCTGATCCAGAATGCCAATCAGGCTGATCCCGTTCAGCAAGGCCGCCAGAACCGGCAGGTCTTTGACCCGCAGGCGGGTTGCGGTGATTTGGCCTTCATAGACGCCATCGCCCTCACCCGGCACGAGGATCAGCTCCATGTCGCCGTCGCGGGCCTGTTTCAGAAGGTTGGCGGAGGCCAGCACACCGCCTGCATCCTGCGATGTGATCTGAAATGCGCTGCCACCCGCCTGCGGAATGATGCGGCCTGCGATGGGGGTGCGGCCGTTGATCTTGGCGGTGAAGTCGCCCGCCACGCCGCGGGCGGTGTTGAGTTCTGCGTTGAAATCCGTGAGCGCGATCGTGTCGATGATTTGCAGCGTATCAAGGCGCAGGGACACCGGTCCGCCGCCTGTCTGCCCGCGCCCCTGTTTCTTGGTCAGCGACGTCTGACGCAGATCGACCGTCCCACCCGCCACACGAATGAGCGGCGTCTTGCCCGCGCCCAGCCCGACCAAATCGACCGGCGCGTCGATCCAGTTGCCCAGCCGCACGCGGCTGAAATTGGCCTGCTGCAACTGCCCATCAGGGGTGAGCGTGACCGACCCATTGGCGCGCAGGCCACCTGCATCAATGGACAGGCGATCCACCGAGGGTGGCTGACCCAGTGTGCCAGCGACGGACAGATCCCCGGTCTGAGCTTCATTGATGGACCAGTCGAGCGGCACCAGCGCCAGTGACAGACCGGCAAGATCGGACGTCAGCGAAAACGTCGGCGCCGTGTCGCGTTCCAGATCCAGCGTGACATTGCCCCGCCCGGCCCCGCCCACGGATCCCGGCGGCAGACCGATGTTGAATTCGGTCATGAACCGCTCAGAGAGTTCGATCCAGCCCTCCACCGAGGCACGCCCGTTGCTGCCCGCCGTCAGTGGCATGGTGTAGAGCCCGTCAAAAGGCACA
>JBCCAJ010000338.1:0-3863 GCA_039814845.1 Pseudomonadota bacterium
AAACCCCGTCCTGAAACGCTGGATTGCAATGGTAAATTGAGAACTTAAATTTGATTGATTCGGAATAGAATTAAACACGCATAAGACGAAATGTGTTTAAATTCAGGTCTGTGGATAATTATTTTTTCACCAATAACGGCGATGAAAAAAGGTTAATGAAGTCAAATCGATTGCAACAGCCGGAAAATAGGAAGAGTGGTTTTTGCCCCTGTGGATAACCTCTTTAGCGGGAAAATATTATTGTGAGTTCGTCTTAAAGATGTGACCGTCGCAAGGCCCACAACGGGCTATGCTACGGGAGAACTTGCATGTCTGCACAACGTAAAGTGATGAACTCAGTGATCGAAACGGCTCAGGTGGAAACCAGCCTTCATGACGGAATGGCCGTTGAGGCATTCACGTCCTCCATGGGGCCTGCGCGCTCTGAGATGGGTTCGGGTGAAGCGACGGGGCTTTTCACGTCGTCCATGGCGCCGGTGAGCGCGGATGCCACGGCGGGCGAGGCGGTGGAACTTTTCACCTCTTCCATGGGCCCGGTAACGGCCTCCACTGTTGACGGTGACGCGGTTGAAGCGTTCACATCGTCGATGGGCCCGGCGACCACCTCAACGATTGATGGCAATGCGGTTGAGGCTTTCACCTCCTCCATGTCGCCCCGCGTGACGGCTGAGGAAGGTGATGGCTGCCACATGTTCACGTCGAGCATGTAAGCGCAGATGACCCTGCGGGACGGCGATATCGAAGGCGGCCACACGCCTGATCCGGATCCTGAGACGGACGGCCAGAGCGGCCACTCGTCTTTGGCCGGTGGCGTTGTTGTCGCATTGGATACGCCGTTCCGCCAACGCACCAAACCTGCCCGCCAGAACGCGATCATGCAGCGGTTTGCGCAAACGCGGCGCGGCCCAGATGATGTGTTTTGGCTGAAGGAAAACGCGGAAATCCTCGGTGTTTTTGAGGCCACGGGGCTTGGCGCGGATGGTCGAGGGTTGGCAGTCTACCGGGATTTTTACGACGAACTTGCGGCGCGGGCGGGTTTCTTTCCGCAATACTATCGTTTCTTTCTGTCGCTGGCACTGGATCTGGAAGATCTGGGCTTTGCAGGCGATATGGGAGAGCGGATGGCTCATTGGGTCGCGACCTCAGGTTTCGTTGAGGCAGAGCTGTCTGATCTGCAACGGGCCGAAGCACGCAGGTTGTGCGCGCGACGCGGGGTCGACGTGCGGCTGGATCCGGGGCTGGATGACCGGTTGCGGGCCTTTTGTGGCCGTTCCGAGACCTTTGCATTGCCCAACAAGAAGGCCGCCTATGAACTGACCCATATCGTGTTCTACCTGTCGGAATACGGGCGCCGCGATCCGAGTATGTCACAGGCGGCAAGTGTTTCTTTACACAACGCAGGCACGCTTGCGTTTTTGGAGCTCAATATCGATTTGCTGTCGGAGATTTGCATCGCGCTCCGCTTTGCCGGAGAGGAGCCGCCCGAGATTTGGGAGCGGTGGCTGCGCGATCAGGTGCGGCGTTTCGCGGTGGAGCCCAGCGACGCGGCGGTGGCCCATGATGATTATCACCCCTGGCTCATGCTCAACTGGTTCATGGAAGTGACCGGGCAGGGCGGATTTGGCCAAGAGATGCCTGAGGCCGGTGCAGGATCTGTGATCTTTGCGGCCCCCAGCCCAGCGGCGGCGCCCCTTAGGGAATTGTCCAACAGCCTGTATGAAGAGGGTCTCGCGCGTCGGGATGACTGGGTTGCGATGCGCGATGCGGTGGGCCAACGCCTGTCGGATGAGGCGCGTCACGTGCTTGAAGCCGCAGAGACGGCGGTGGATTTCGGCGCATTTTTTCGCGGGTTTGCGCGGGCGTCAGGGCCGACGGCGATGAGGGCTGCCCGGTGATCGGGCCGCTGGGTGCCCGCGCCTCGCGCGTGATTGGCCTGTCTGGCGTGGCGCTTGTGGCGATCTACACGTTTTTGATTTCCTCGGCCGATGCGATCACCAAGCTGTTCGCCGAAAGCTATGCCGCCCCGCAGCTATATGCGTTGTCTGGCGGGATTGTCGCGGCTCTCAGCGTTTTGGCCAATCAGCGCGGCAAAACTGGCGCGCGCGGGATGCGCACGTCCTGTCCCGGGGCGATGGCCGTGCGCGTCGTGGCCACGGTGGGCGCGACGGTGGCGTTTTTCTATGCCTTCGCGCTTTTGCCTTTTGCAGAGGTGTTTTTGTTCATCGCTATGATCCCCCTTCTTGCCGCGCTGATGTCCGGCCCCGTTCTGGGGGAGCCGGTGCGGCCACAGGTTTGGGCCGCGCTTGGCTTGGGAACGGTGGGTGTGCTGTGTCTCTTCCCCGGTGGGTTGGGTGCAGTGTCGTGGGGCCATGGGCTTGCCTTTGTCGCGGTGGCGCTGGGCACGGTGTCGATGGTGGCCTCGCGTTACATCGGGCTGCGGGACAGCAATATTCTGGCCCAGGTGTTTTACCCCAACCTGGCGCTGATGGTGGTGATGGGGGCGGCCTTGCCGTTTGTATTTACGCCGATGGGGGCGGTCGATCTTGGCTGGGTCGCGGTTTATGCCACGCTGCTTTTCGGGGCGCGGTGGGTTTTGGTGGCGGCGCTGCGCGCGTTGCCGGCTTACGTGGTGACGCCGCTGATGAACCTGCAGTTTTTGTGGATGGTTGTGATGGGGTTCGTGTTCTTTGGCGAGGTGCCGGGGATTGGCGTTTACCTAGGCGCGGGGATCATCATCGCGGCTGGGTGCTGGTTGGTTTGGGATGACGCGCGGGAACGACAGAGCCGTGGGCGCGTGGTGCCTGCTGAGTAGTCAGAAGCCCGCTGCGCGGAATCAAGGGCTTTAGCCCGCCGCGCCTTCGTCCGCTGCCCGGCAGGTGATTGCCCGGCAATCACCGAGAGGAGGGCCCCACCCAGGGCCTGGCGAAAAGGCAACTACAGAGCTTTGCTCGGATGGAGTCCGGGAACCTTAAGATAAAGTGCTGCTGCTCGAAGGCCGGGATCGCCAGACCGGGGCCCTCCTCTCAGCGATTGCTAGCAATCGCCTGTCTGTTGCCGGCAACGCATGCGCAGCATGCGTGAGAGGGGGCAGCGGACGAAGGCGCTCTGTTTTGTGCTACATCGAAAACGACGTGCCGCAACCGCAAGAGCTGGAGGCGTTGGGGTTCTCAATCGTGAACCGCGCGCTGATCAGTTCGTCGGAAAAATCAATCGTGGCCCCGCTCAGAAACGGCAGGGAAATGGCATCAACCACGACCTTCTGCCCGTCGCCTTCCAGCACAAAGTCCTCGTCAGAGGGCGCATCCAGCGTGATTTCGTACTGGAATCCCGAACAGCCACCCCCTTCGACCGCCACGCGAAGCGCTTGGCCATCGGATGCCGCACCAATCTCTGCCAGGCGGGCAAAGGCGCGATGTGTGACTGTGGGGGGCAGATCCATGGATGACCTTAGTGTTTTCACCGGTTGCGAGGCAGAATATAAGGGCCAAGGGAAGAGGCGACAAGGACTGAAAGATGCGGCAGGCATATGCCTTGGACCCGGATGCGGCCCGGCCCCGGTTGGTGGTGGAAGAAGAAAGCGCCTTCCGGTCGCCCTTTCAGCGCGATCGCGACCGGATCATCCATGCCAGCGCGTTTCGGCGGCTAAAGCACAAGACGCAGGTGTTCGTGGAGCATGAGGGCGATTACTTTCGCACCCGGCTCACCCATTCCATCGAGGTGGCACAGGTGGCGCGGACGATTGCGGGGGCGTTGGGGCTGAACCAGGAACTGACCGAGGCGGTGGCGCTGGCCCATGATCTTGGCCACACACCCTTTGGGCATACGGGCGAGGATGCGTTGAATGCGTTGATGGCGCCCTATGG
>JBCCAJ010000074.1:0-9290 GCA_039814845.1 Pseudomonadota bacterium
AACGGCGACATCGACACCACCTGGGATCCGCTGCTGCTGAGCCGTGGCATGATCGGCCATGGCAAGACCGAGATTCACGGGACCGCGAAGGATTCACACGACAAAGTCGTCGATGATCCAAAGATTGGGGACACCTGGGTCGACATGGGGGACATCCCCGAAGGCTGGGCTATTGGGGACACAATCGTGATCGCCGGCACCAGCTACACCGGTTACGTGGCCTATGACCCTGCAGCCGGCTATGTCCCGCCAGAGGACGAAATCCGTGTGATCACCGACATCGATGACGGGATGGTCTTTTTTGACGACCCGCTGGTTTTTGACCACGGCACGCCGCGCGATGATCTCAAGACCTCGGTGGCCAATTACACCCGTAACGTCTCTTTCGAGACAGAGGACGCGGATCTGGCAGAGGTTCACGAACGCGGCCATGTGATGTTCATGCACAATGACGACGTGGATGTGCGCTATGCCGAATTCAACGAGCTGGGCCGGACCGACAAATCCGAAGTGTCCCTGGGGGCCGATGAGTTTCTGAGCCTCGATTCAGATACCAATGTCAAAGGGCGCTATGCGTTCCACTTCCACCGCGCAGGCCTTGAGGATCAGGACGATCCGGCCATCGCCATAGGCAACGCGGTGTATGGCTCTCCGGGCTGGGGGTTCGTGCACCATGAATCAAACGCGATCCTCGAAAACAACGCCACCTATGACACGTTTGGCGCAGGCTACGTGGCTGAAAACGGGACAGAAACCGGGGCCTGGATCGACAACATCGCAATCTTTTCCCAAGGTACCAGCGGCAGAGACCCCAAACTGGGCAATGGGAGCCTGGATGACTTTGACTTGGGCCGCACCGGCGACGGTTTCTGGTTCCAGGGGCGCCTCGTTGATTCAGTAGACAACGTGGCTGCCAGCGTGAACAACGGGTTTGTCTACTTCCATCGTGGCACGCCGGGCGGGGATGAGCTGACCAAAGTCGACACCGACTGGTCCGATATTCCCTTCTATGCAGAAGAGCTGACCATCGACGACCACCCCATTCTGGGCTTCAACGGAAACGAGGCCTTTGCCTCCAAACTGGGCTTGTACATTCTGAAGGGCAATCCCGATCAGGGCCATGACGTCCATTCCGTTCTTGAGGACTTCACCGGATGGAATCTGCAGATCGGGGCGGAGCTGTCCTATACCGCGCACTACACCCTGAAGGGCTTTGATCTGGTGGCAATCGAAGATGCCTCTCCTAACTCCTTCGGGATCGGACTTGGCCTCAATGCATCCGACATTGCGATCGTGGATTCCACAATCGAAGGGTTTGGCGAGGGGATCCACCTCAACCATGAATTCACGATCCGGGGCGACGTGCCCGAGGACACGGAATACACCATCGTCGATGCAACTTTCATTGACGTCACAACTGACATCGGCGGATACGATCCAACCCTCGACACGGTGCTGAGCACCGAGGACCTCCCCTATCTGACCCCGGATATCGAGTTTGACGGCCCCCTGACCTATAAAGAAGGCTGGCAGGATCCTGACTCGCGCCAGATCGATATTTCAGGAACAAAGACCGATAGCCTGGGCACAACAGACCTTCCCGGTGGTGCGGACGACTATACTGTGCCCTTCTCCACGGCTGTCAGCATGATTGAAGAAGAAGGGTATTACACCACATCGGACGGCCAGAACTACAGCATGCTCGACTTCTACTTCTCCGACCGGCTCACCGGCGACATCTACATGGAGAGACACCCGGTTTTCCTTGATGAAAGCGTATGGGTCGATAGAGGCTATGCAAACGCACAGTTCAACGGCATTCAGGACTTTGGCGTCGAAGGGGATCCGACCATTGACAGCGCCATACTCTGGGCCACTCTGACCGACGGCCAAGTGGTTCTGAGCGATGACGCCCTCGCCCTTGAAGCCGAAGAGGCCACGCAAACCTATAATGACGGGCTGCTCTAGGGTCATAACCCTCGACGCATATCTGCCGGACCGGATGACAGGCTTTCGCAGCCTGCGATCCGCCCCAGAGTGGATCAGAACCGCGTGCTGTGCGGCGGCCTGCCCCAAATAGGGGTCAGCCCGCGTCCGCCGCGCGCGCCATCAGGGCCTTTGGGACGTCTTTGCGCGCGATCATCACCATATCTCTGGGGAACCAGCCATCGAGGAAATCCTCGATCTCCACCAGTACACTGTCGCGGTCAAAGCCGAAGGGCGCAGAGTAGAGATCAATCAGCCGGAAATCACCGGTCAGAATGTCGGTATTCTTGAATTCGTCCTGGTTCTCGATCCGATGCGCAGTGGTCATCAGGTATTTGTAGTTCGTCTTTTCAAGATTGTGCAGAAACCCGTCGATATCCGCAAAGGACAAATGGAACAGGCAGTCCCGGACAAAGATCAAATCCCCGTCGGGCAAAGGCTCGGTCGAGATATCCTTTTCCATGAAGGTGACGCCGGGGGCTGCAAACAGCTTGGTGTTGCGCTCAATCACCGACCCGACAATATCGCAGCCGATATATTCGACGTCGATCTGCGGCACGAGTAGCTTCATCCATGCAAAATCTCCGCAAGGCGCATCCACAATCGAGCGGATGCCATATTCCTTGATGATCCCCGGCAGTTCAGCGCGCAGTTTTTCGGTGTATTTCGCGCTCGACCCCGGGCCACTCAGGGATTCCTCATCACCCCAAATGTTGTGTTCGTAGATCTTGTTGAACCGGTCCTTGGCGTCCGGCAGAGACAGGATCTCTGCCTGTAACTCACCAAAGTCTCTCTTGGGACCAAAGAGCTTTTTCCAGACCGCAGAACAGAGCGCAAAAAAGCCCTCATATTTCAGCACATATGCAACGCGTCTGATTTTCCGATTAATGCCACTCATCACTGTAATCCACCTTCCCAAAACACATTGTCCCCGCCTTTCTCAAAATATGGGGCGATCAGCCCCGGCGCGGGTCGCGCAGAGCAAACCATTCCGGCCGACCTATCACAAGGAAATTTGTCCCGCACATGCTGCCTCCAAACCAAAGACAGGGTCCCGCATGAAACTCTGTGCACACCGATTGACGAACAGGGCGTATGCGTGACAGCAGGGGGCTGACATGACAGATCACACATCCCCCACACGGCTCGCCTATCTGACCGGCGTCTACCCGCTGGCCTCACATACTTTTATCCAGCGCGAGATTGCTGCATTACGCGCTTTAGGCTCGGAAATTGCCATCACCTCCATCCGCCGCCCCGAGGCCAAGGAACTGATCGGACCCGAGGAAGAGGCCGCCGTGGCCGAAACCTTTTATGTGCTGGCGGCGGCCAAAAATCCCGTGCGGCTGCTCAGAGATCATATCGCGCTCTTTGCGCAATCCCCCCGGCGCTGGCTACAGGCGCTCAGACTGGCGCTGCGCACCAATCGCCCCGGCGTGCGGGGCTTTGTCTGGCAGCTGTTCTATTTCGCCGAAGCCGGAGTGCTGGGCCGCCATCTGCAAGCCCAGGGCACCACCCATCTGCACAACCATTTTGCCGATAGCAGCGCCACGGTGTCGATGCTGACCTCCGCCCTCACCGGCATCCCCTACAGTTTCACCCTGCATGGCCCGACCGAGCTTTTTGCCCCCGAAAGCTGGCACATGGCCGAAAAAGTGGCCCGCGCCCGGCTGGTGGTCTGTATCAGTCATTTCGCGCGCAGCCAGGTGATGCTGTTTTCCGACCCCACCCACTGGCACAAACTGCGCATTGTACATTGCGGTGTGACCCCTGCCCGCTATGCCGACACGCCTGCCCCATCCACAACCGGGCTGAAGCTGCTGTTTGTGGGCAGATTAGACCCTGTAAAAGGGCTTCGCGTGCTGTTTGAGGCGTTCGAGGCGGCAAAGGCGCACGCCCCTGACATCACCCTCTCTGTGATTGGTGACGGCGAAGACCGCGCCTGGGTCGAAGACAACGCCGCCCGCATCGGCGGGATCGAGGTGTTGGGCTATCGCTCGCAGGATTTCGTCGCCGAGACGCTGTCACAATCAGATGTGCTGGTCCTGCCGTCATTCGCCGAAGGGGTGCCTGTGGCCTTGATGGAGGCGATGGTGTCTTGCCGTCCGGTGATTGCCACACGCGTTGGCGGTGTGGCCGAACTGGTCGAGGATGGCGTCTCGGGCCGGATGGTGGCCCCGGGCAATGCCGCTGCACTGGCCGATGCCTTCATCGATCTGGCCGGTGATCCCGAGCGGCGGCGCGCCATGGGCACAGCCGGGCGGGCCAAAGTCTGCGCCGAGTTCGACATCGATACCGAAGCGGTCTGGCTCAAGACATTGTTTGAAGGGGATGGCGGCGACAGATTGCGCCCCGAGGGCTAGCGCCCGCGATGCCAGCGGCTCTTGTTGCGGAAAAACGGTGTCTTCACCGTCAGCGCCACACTGGCATAAAGCACAAACCCCACAGGGTCGCGCAGCAGCAGCTGTAGCTTTTCGCCCGTGTCCGGCGCGGTTGGGTCCATCCGTGCCGCCAGATCCGGCCAGCGGCTGCGGATCTCGTCCAGCCCTTCGTCCTGCCGGCGACGCACGCGCACCAGATTGGCAAAGCCTTCGGTGATGGGCCAGGAATACGTGGCCGGCACACCGCGCATTTCATGGGCCTGAAACTGATAGCGCACGAATGTATCATCCGCGATCACCTTCGGGATCGTCTCCCAGCGGGCGCGCCCAGCGACATTCACCCCGTAAACCCCGCAACCCGGCACGCCCCGGGCCATAAAGGGCAGCTTTTCCCAGAACCGCGCATAGCGTTCGGATACGAAGGATCGCGCCCGGCGGATCTGCGGGCGGCCCCCCGCATAGGTGGGCTCGGGGCGGTCAAGGGCGTCGGCAAGCTGTGTAATCAGCGGCGGCGTGACATGGATATCCGCATCAATATAGACCCTAAGTGGGTGAATAATGGCCGCGTCACTGGCGTTGAGCGCGTGGACCTTGCCGCCCTCTTCCAGATCAAGCACATCCAGTTGCCAGCCCTTGGCCGCAAACGCCTGCGTGCGGGCCCGCGCCTCGGGCACCGTGGCGTCAGTGCAGGCATTGGCGACGACCACCACTTGCATCGGGCCTTTGGAGGGGGGCTCGGACTGCAAAAGGAGGTCGAGACAGGGCCCGATATAGCCCTCTTCGTTGTTGGCAGGGATCACGACGGAAATCATGGGCGCACCCGGATCGGCAACATGCGTTTGCGCGCAACGCCAAAGACACGGCGCGCCCGGCGCAGCCCGCGCACCCGGCCCCGCAATGCAGCCTCAAGTGCGCCGTCATCCATCCCCCCCTCAAGGCAATTGCGCGGGCGGATAAAATCCGCAGTCCCCGCCAGACCCCGGTCACTGGTATAAAGGGCCGCAAAGCCCAGCTGGCGCAGATCCTGCAGGGTTTGCCTGTCATAAAGACCAAAGGGCGCAGCGGCCTGATCCACGGGGTGACCTGCCAGCGCCGACAGGCTGTCCCGGGCCGCAACGAATTCGCGCGCGCGCGCTGCCGCATCCAGCCCCCGCCAATCCACGTGATCGGCCCCGTGCAGCCCGATCCGGTGCCCCGCCTCGGCCAGTGCGGTTACATCCGCCTGCTTCAGACAGCCCGGCTGCCCCAATCGCCCGTCCAGCAGAAAGAAGGTCGCCGTCAGCCCCCGCCGGGTCAGCTCTGGCAGGGCAATGTCGACGTCCGAGGCGTTGCCATCATCAAAGGTGATCTGTGGGGCGTCCTGCCCCATGGCGACAATGCGGTCGAGGACCTGACAAAACCGATCCCGCGACATCCAAAAGACGTCCTCGCCCGGCTCCAGCACCCGCTGAGGCGTGCCAATGCCGTGCAGGATAATCACCGACTGCATCATGTCACCGCCGACCACAGCGCCAGCAGCCCCAGTCCAAGCAGCACCCCGAACCCGCAAAACACAAAACCGATGAACTCGCGCCAGACAATCACCCAGTCTCTATCACCGCCCCAGAGCGTGCAGATCATCGCTTCGGGCAGGCGATGCAGCGCGATGACCATCAAAGCGATCTGCACTGAATCGAAAACAAAGATCGCGCTGAGCAGACCAATCCAGAGTGTCGCCGTCGACACCACACTCAGCAGCGTCATTTCCTTGAATCGCCGCTCAGCCCCGAAGGCAGAGCGCAACAGCAACGGGCCGACCAGCAGCACGCTCCAGACCAGAACCTGGGCGATCGGTGCGACCTCCAGATATCTGTCATCAAACATGATCTCCACGATCAGCGGCGACAAGACGATCAGACTGCCCGCCGCAAGCCCTGCAATGATGTCAAAGAAAAGCCGGAACTTGTAGTAATTGCGCCGGAACCCGGCGGTGTCGGATTTGTGCAACTGGGTGAACACCTGCAACCCGATCCGCTGATCCAGCGAGATCAGGAACCATTCGACAATGCCCACCAATTGCCGGGCAATGAAGTAAAACCCGAAGGTCGACGAGGACATCACAAAGCCCAGAATAAGCCGGTCCCCGGACTGGCTGATGGCCGTCAGGGCCGAATGCCCGATGATCCACTTGCCTCGGTCGATCACAGTCGACAGATGGGCCCGGTTCAGGCACAGGCCCATGGCGGGGCCCTTGAAAAACACAAAGCTCGCCAGCGAATACAGGACCGTGCGCGTGGCATTGCCAATCACCAGCGCCCAGACCGAGCGCAGATAAAACGCCAAGGCGATTGTCACAAAAAGACCGATCAGGTCGACAACGATGTTCAGTCCCACGACCTTGCCAAAGGCCATGTTCCGCTCTTGCATGAACAGCATCGGGGACTGCAGCCCCAGAACGATCATCGTCACCCCAAGGGCGGCCAGCGCCCAGGGCAGGGCCGTGGCCGCATAGGGGCTATCGGGGGCAAAGACCTCCATGCCCTGCATCATCGCAATCGCGCCCCCCACGCCACAGGACAACAGGCAGATGACGATCCCGCGCAGGATGGACACGGTCCAGCACGTGCGCAGAAAGTCGTCTTCGACCTCCCCTTCCTTGGTCAGGATAAGCGAGCGGACCCCCAGATCCGAGAACATCGTCAGCACGTACAGATAGACCATCACAACGGCGAAAACGCCGTATATTTCCGGCGCCAGCAGACGGGTCAGAATAACGGTCGACACCAGCCGCGTCATGATGCTGGAGATATAGCTGAGCGTGGTAAGCTTTGTGGAACTGAGGACTTTCGCGCGCAATCCTGTGTCTTGAACGGTCATGCGCGCACCTTTGCACATCGGCAAAAGTACTGTGCGTACGGCCTGACAGACGTAGAATGAAACAAGCCGGAGGAATACAAGATTTGGTGGTCTTTTCCACGGTTACAAGGTGGGCCTTCTTAAGCCGCACAAGATTGAAAGTCTACGTCTTACACCGGGGTCTGGAAATCTCTTCAGAGGCAGGCGCAGGCCCCCGAATGGCGCGCTTTGCCTTACGGTGTGGCGCGGGTGCGGCCCAAGGATTCCCCGCATGACAAAGCGGGCTTTACAAAGTCACGCAACAGGGCAACATCACCGCATTCATAGGGATATCAGCTCCCTGTGATGTGCCTGCAAACCCGGAACTGAGCATCGAGACGAAAACCAACTGCGCCCCTCAGGTGATGCTCATGCTGGACAGCAAGGGACGACCGCCCGGGTCACATGTTTTGAAACGCGCCCCTTTCCCTTAAGACGACATCATCCGGCGCGCGCGCCAAAAACGGGAGTATCTTTTGAAGCCGCCACTTTTTTGCATATTCGATGATCGCGCACAGACCGAGCCCGGCATCAGACTGCTGGTCGGGTCTTTGAAAAAAGCGAGCCCGCAGGCACGCATCTGCGTCTTCTTTGATCCGGCGACCCCGGCCCTGTCACAGTGGCTTGGGGGCATGGACGGGGTCGAGTTGCGCCCCGCCCCCTTCCCCACCGGGCTCGGCTATGACACCAAACCCCATGCCCTTATCGCATTGCTGGAGGCGGGCGAGGACCAGGTTGTCTGGCTGGATTCCGATCTGATCGTCGCCCGGGACCCCGAACCCCTGTTCCGCGACGTGCCCGAAGACACCTTATGCATCACCCAGGATGCGCTGTGGGGGCGGTATGATGATGGCCATGGCGCCCGCGCACAGGCCTGGGATCAGGCCGTCACCCGCGCCTTTGGCCATTGTCTGAACACCTGTGTGGTGCGCGCCACCCGTGCGCATCTGCCCTTGCTTAGAGACTGGTTGGAGTGGCTGAATGCCCCCCATTACCGACAGGCCCAGCAAAGCCACTGGGCAAGTCGCCCGGATCATCTGGCCGGTGATCAGGATGTGATGACGGCGCTGCTGTCGTCGACCCATGGCGATGTGCCGGTGCGCATCCTGGCGCGCAGTCGCGATATCATTCAGGCCTTTGGTCTGAAGGGGTACACCCTGGCAGAACGGCTGCAGAACCTGCGCGAGGGCCCATCGGTGTTCATTCATGCACAGGGCTACAAACCCTGGCAGGACAACCGCGAAGGCTGGGTCTCTCAGGTCTATTTCGACAGCTCTCCCTACATTCTGGCCGCCCTGCACCATCAGGAGGCCCTTGCTGGCAAAACGGATATCCTTGCCCCCCGCACCCGGATGGGGGCCGTGCTGCGCCGCGCCGGGTTTGGCTCGATCCCGCTGACCGGGTTGCCGATGGCGGCGGCCTTTGATCTGGCCTTTGCGCTGCGTCACAGGATCAAACGCCTGACCGGGCGCGCGCCCAAGGCCTGAGCCAGAGCGCGATAATCCAGACCTTCCGGCTGGTGATGATCCGGTGGCCTTGCTAGAAGGGCGCGACGCCCCAACAGTTGATAAAGTCGCATGAGTCCGAAACGCAATTTGAACCGACCACGCCTGAGGGCGGTGTCATCATGGCCGGGCTTTGCGCATGTTGGTGCCCCCTTGAACCCGTCAGAAACCACATGAGCGGGGATCAGCCCCCCGTGGACTGGGATCGCGAAACGCCACGGCGGTTTTGGGACCCCGCCCGGCAGCTGTTGCGCGCCATCCGAGCCTATCAGGCGGCGGATGCCGGAACAGTGCGGCGCAAGATGGCCGTGCTGCGCTATCGCTTCTGGTCTGTGATCAGCCAGGCCGAGATTGATCTGAACACCCAGATCACCGGGGGCCTGTTGCTGCCGCACCCCAATGGCATCGTCATCCACCCCGAGGTCAAGATCGGCCCCAATTGCCTGATCTTTCAACAGGTCACGCTGGGCACGGACGGCAAACGCTATGGGTCGCCGCAGTTGGGCGCGCATGTGGATGTGGGCGCGGGCGCGCGCATTCTGGG
>JBCCAJ010000208.1:0-5447 GCA_039814845.1 Pseudomonadota bacterium
ATTGTTTCGGTGACACCCACCTTTGCGTCAAAATGGTTGATCCCGCATTTGCCGGCGTTTTCCGCGCGGCACCCAAATGTCGATTTGCGGATTTTGGCAACAGAGCGGACATCCAGTTTTGCGTCTGACGGGATCGACCTTGCGGTGCGTCAAACGTCGTCCTCCGTCGGGGCAAGCCTTCAGGTCTGGTCCCTTTTTCGCAGTGAGGTCATCGCGGTGGCCGCCCCAGAATACGCCAACATCCCTCTAGGCGCTGCGCCTAAACTGCATGACACCCATGATCTTTGGGGCCCCTTTTGCAAAGCATTAGGTTTGGCCGCACCCGATGACAGGGGTATGCGGTTTAGCCAAACAGCGCTTGCCATCGATGCAGCCATGGCAGGCCAAGGGGTTGCGCTGGCCAGCCGGTTTTTGGTCGAACATGATCTGAAAGCGGGGCGCTTGGTTCAAGTGTCAGGGGCTTCCCTGGATGAGGAAAATGAGTTTGTCTTGCTGGCCAAGCGCAACCGCAAACGCACGCCCCATGTTGACCATGTGATAGACTGGATGTTGGCAGAAGCGGGCGTAAACGGCGTCAAATGAACCTCGCCGCCACCCGGATGAACACGTCCGGCACATCGCGCAAGCTGTAGATGCCCGGGTTCGTCTGCACGGTGTAGACAAGGATGCCAGCTGCGATGATTGCCGTCAGGGCCGCGACGCGTGGGGGACGGCGGTCAATGACCGCAGAAATGAGCGAAGGCACCGACAGCACCAGCAAGAAAACCCCCAGTGCGATCAGGATATCAGGGTCGACATTGGCCATGGCCGGGATTTAGCCTGGGTCGGTGGAATAAAGCAAACTTTCCTGACAGGGCGCGACGCGCAGGATGTTGGTGGTGCCGGGTACGTTAAAGGGCACGCCGGCTGTGACCACGATCTGATCCAGTGCTTCGGCATAACCATGTTCGCGCGCGGCACGAGCCGCGGCCAGGACGGCCATTTTGAACCGGTCGAGCGTGTCTGTCATCACGCAATCCACCCCCCAACTGAGCGCCAGCCGCCGGGCTGTACCGCGCAGGTTGGTCATGGCGATAATGGGCACGCCGGGGCGTTCGCGAGATGTCAAAAGCGCTGTGGTCCCGGACTGAGTGAAACAGCAGATGGCCCGGATATCCGTCGCCTCAGCGATTTCGCGCGCCGCCACCACGATACCATCGGCCACGGAGCTTCGGTTCACCACGCGGCTGGCGGCGATGATCTGTTTGTAGGTGGGGTCGCTTTCGACCTCACGCGCCACGTTGTCCATCGTCGTAACCGCCTCAATGGGGTAGCTTCCGGCGGCGGATTCTGCGCTTAGCATCACGGCATCGCTGCCTTCGTAAATCGCAGCGGCCACGTCCGACACCTCGGCCCGTGTTGGCATGGGGCTGTCGATCATCGATTCAAGCATCTGGGTTGCAACAATGACCGGCTTCGCCTTGGCCCGGCATTTGCGCACAAGGCGCTTCTGAATGGGCGGCACGTTCTGTACCGGCAGTTCCACACCCAGATCGCCCCGCGCGACCATGATCCCGTCAGAGGCTTCCAGAATGCTGTCAAACCACTCCACAGCCGACGGTTTTTCAATCTTCGACAAGATCGCGGCGCGGCCTTTGACCAGCGCGCGCGCCTCTTCCACATCTGCTGCACGCTGCACGAAGGACAGCGCCAGCCAATCCACGCCCAGCTCACAGACAAACTCAAGATCCTTGCGATCCTTCTCTGACAGCGCGGCCAAAGGCAGCACCACGTCAGGTACATTCACACCCTTACGGTCGGAAATCACCCCGCCCACGGTCACCTCGGTTTCCGCAAAATCCGCGCCGCATTCGACCACTCTCAGGCGGATCTTGCCGTCATTGACCAGCAATGTGGCCTCGGGCTTCAGCGCCTCGAAAATCTCGGGGTGCGGCAGGCAGGCACGTGTCGCATCACCTTCCGACGGGTCCAGATCAAGGCGGAACTTCTGACCGGGCTTCAGGTCTTCTTCACCTGCTGCAAACGTTCCCACGCGCAGTTTCGGACCCTGCAAATCGGCAAGGATCCCGATGGGGCTGTCGAGGTCTGCCTCAATCTGGCGGATGATCTTGTGCTTTTCGCGAATGGCGCCATGTTCGCCGTGGCTCATGTTCAGGCGGAAGACATCTGCGCCCGCCTCGTGTAGCGCGCGGATGGTTTCATAGGTTTCCGAGGCCGGGCCAAGGGTGGCCACGATTTTCACATTGCGATTGCGTCTCATGGTGCGCGCTGTCCTTCAAAGTCTGGTCCCGGCGACAGAGCCAGGTATTCATCTTGGGCGCGTTAACGCTAACAGCGTTAGCGGTTTGCTTATTACGCAATTCCAATCCCACCGCAACTGTCATAGAGGGGTGATGGAATATCTTCGTGACAGGTCAATGACATATCAACCCTATCATATTGAAGGGGCCGACCGGCCCGCACGCTGGCTTGTGACCTGTGACCATGCATCGAACACAGTGCCGGATGAGGTAAGCAGCGGTGATTTGGGCGTCGCCCCAGAGGATATGGGCCGCCACATTGCCTATGACATTGGGGCCGCGGGCCTTGCTTCGGAACTGGCCAGCCATCTGAATGTTCCTGCGATTTTCGCCAATTTCTCCCGCCTTGTGATTGACCCAAATCGTGGTGAGGATGACCCGACGCTTCTGATGAAGCTTTATGACGGTACAATTATTCCGGGAAATGCAGCGGCGGATGATGCAGAGAGAGAGCGCCGACTGGAGCTGTGCTACCGCCCCTATCATGACGCCTTGGCCGGACTTGCCGCACGACACGATAATACGGTGATTGTGTCGGTTCACAGCTTCACCCGTCAGTTTCGCGGGCGTCCGCCGCGGCCTTGGCAGGTTGGTATCCTTTATGCGGCGGACGACCGGCTGACACGGCCCTTGATTGATCGGTTGAAGGCCGAGGGTGATCTTTGCGTGGGAGAGAATGAGCCCTACACCGGCGCGCTGGAGGGGGATGCGATTGATCGCCATGCCATTGCCCACGGTCGTGCAAATGTTCTGATTGAGCTGCGCAATGACTTGATTGAAGATGCGGCAGCGCAGGCCTTATGGGCCGCGCGCTTGGCCCCTATCCTTGAAGCCGCAGCGCTGGACGGTGGCGTTTGAAGCGCTTTGGCTGTGATCGGATCAGGCGACGACGTTCATCAGCCAAAGCGTACTGATGATCGCGATGAAGCCGCCGCCGAGAACTTGCAGCCCGGCTGAAACGCGCTGAATGTCCGCTCCGGCCAGCGACTGGACCACGCTGAGGCGACGCGCGGCCACGCCGGACCACGCCACGATCAGGTTAAACGCAGCGGTGCCCAAACCCATTGTCAGGATCGACAAGGCGCCTGCCCAGAACACGTCGAACCTAAGCGCGATGATCAACACGAAAAGAGCCCCGGTGCAGGGGCGGATCGCAATAGAGAGCACCAGCATTGCCGTGTCGCGCAGGCTAGAAAGGCCTTCGACTTGGGTCAGACTTGGACCGTGGGCATGGCCGCAGCCACAGGTTTCATCATGGTCGTGACTGTGACTGTGACTGTGATCGTGCTTGTGATGATGGTGGTGGTGGTGATCATGCACATGCGCTTTTTGCCGTGCCACCTTACGCCACAGAACAACCCCGCGCAGCATCAAATAGGCACCAATCGCTGCAATCGCAGCATAACTCAATGGCGCCAGCCAATCCTCTGCCAATGGCGCAATCCGTTGGGACGCCACGCCCAGCATGAAGACCAAACCTCCGACCAAAGCGATTGCCATAACCGATTGTGCCAAGCTCGCAATCACTGTCAGAACCGTCATCCGTTTCAATGTCGTGCCAGAGGCCAACGCAACACCGCCCAGCAAAACCTTGCCATGGCCGGGTGCAAACGCATGGACAAAGCCATAAGCCGCCGTGGCCGAACACAAGGCCAAAAGGGCCGAAGGTTCACCTGAACGGATCGCTTGCAATGCCTGCGCCATGGAATTCTGAAAACCGCGTTGGGCTTCTGCGGCCCAATGCAACAGCCCGGTCCACGGCACGAAAGCCCAAGCGCAGAATGCCAAAAAGGCCAACGCTGCCATCGGTAGAAAGGCCATCACCCGCATGTAATCCACCTCATCTGGAAAATCGCGTCTGCACTTAACCGGTTGATGTTCGTACGCACTCTATTCCACGACCAATCTGACCTGTGCAACCCCGCCTGGTGTCATCGCATATCCACAAGAGAACTTTGGCCGATGCTGCTGGCCCTTGATCAGACCCTGCATCCCACGCATTTATATGACAAAGGGAGAAGTTTCATGGACGATCAAACCCAATTGGAATTGGAGGCCGCGGCGTTTCGCCGACTGCGCCAGCACCTGATGGAAGACCGCACCGATGTGCAGAATATCGACATGATGAACCTGGCTGGGTTCTGCAGAAATTGCCTGAGCCGTTGGTATCAGGAAGCCGCCAATGCCCGCGGTATCGAGATGGACAAGATGGCAGCGCGGGAAGTGTTCTACGGCATGACCATGGATGAGTGGAAAGCCAACTATCAGACCGAGGCGACGGGCGCGCAAAAAGACGCTTTCAAGACATCGTTCGAGGAAAACGTCGGCAAATCCTGATCACTGACGCGTCATCCGGTTGGTGACATTCCGCGTGGCCCGGCTTTGCACCAGCAAAATCGACGCCAGGATCAAAACGCAGCCCACGATCTGCTGCCATGTCAGCGCCTCCCCAAAGGCAAACACCGCCACGGCCAGCATCGTGGGCAATTCAATACTGCCGAACACCGCCGACCGCGACGCGCCAATGATCGGGGAACAGATCGTGTAGATCAATTGCGGCACGAGGGCAGAAACCGAGGCGATCATCACGATCAAGACCCATGTCTCACGATCCTGCGGGATCACCTCTGCGGGTGCAGAGGCCAGCATCAGCGGACCCAACCCCAAAACCGCCCCCACCGACACGCTGGTGATCCGCGCCAAAGGCTCCAACCGTGCCAAACGGTGCACCAGCACGCAAATGGAAAACCCGAACCCGATGGGCGCGACCAGCGACAAAAGCAGCGCGGGAATATGCTCCGGCGCAACGGCCCCCGGACCCGCTGCGATGAATGCCGCGAGCAGAATCATCACACAGGCGATCACCGCCTTGGTCGTCGGACGATCTGAAAAGAGCATCCACGACATCAGCACTGTGAAAATCGGATAGGTCATGTAAAGCACACTGAGTGTCGAGGCCGGTGCCGTTTTTAGCGCGGTCACAAACCCGATCCACCCCACACCCATCGCAATACCCGTGGCAAGGCCCCAGAGGATCTCCCGCCAGTGCCGCAAATTGCGCAGGAAAAAGGGCGACAGCAGCACCGCCGCCAGCGTGAAGCGATAAAAGGCCACCGCGTGCGGCGCCATCCCGTTATCCGTCAATTC
>JBCCAJ010000056.1:0-10202 GCA_039814845.1 Pseudomonadota bacterium
CTGCATGATGGCCGCGGAGGCGATCAAGCATCTGGCCGGCGCGGGGGAGACGCTGCGCGGGGAGTTGCTGATCTATGACGCGCTTTATGGGGAAACGCGCAAGGTGAAGATCAAGCGCGACCCCAATTGCCCGGTTTGCGGGTCATAGCACGCGGTCGAGATCGGCGATCAGGTCGGCGGCATCTTCCAGCCCCACGGACATGCGAAACACCCCGTCGCCCGCATAGGCGCGGTAGCTGTCGAGTTGCGCGCCAGTCAGGCGGAACGATGTCTCCATCAAGCTGTCTGTCCCCATCCAGAAGATAAGCGACCGATGGTGGCCGAGCGACACGGCGTGGTGGATGATCTGCAATTCGTCGGCCATGCGCTGGGCGGTGGCCTCTCCCTTGGTCGTGTTGCCCACTTGGAAGGAGATCATGCCGGAGGTCAGCGACATCTGCCGCCGCGCCAGATCATGCTGCGGATGGGACGGCAGGCCGGGATAGAGCACGCGGGTGACGGACGGGTGGCTTTCCAGCCAAGTCGCGACCTCGGTTGCCGTGTCAGAATGGGCGCGCATCCGTAAAGGCAGTGTGGCGGCACCGCGCGCGATGAGCCAGGCGTTGAAAGGGGACATGACGCCGCCGTGGTGGATGGAGGCCTCAGTGCGCAGCTGGTCAATCAAGTCCTTACGCCCGGCCAGAACGCCCCCCACCGCATCGCCGTGCCCGCCAATGTATTTGGTGACCGAATGCATGATCAGATCAACGCCCAGGCCCCCGCAATCCTGCCCCAAGGGGGAGGCGAAGGTGGCATCGCAGCTGAGCAGCGCGCCGCCTTGATGGGCGATCTGGGAAATGGCCGCCAGATCGGCCAGCCGGTTGATCGGGTTCACCGGGCTCTCAGAGTGGATGAGCCGCGTGTTTGGGCGCATGGCATTGCCGACGTGTTCGGGGTTGGACATATCGACAAGGGTCACCTCCACACCGAAGCGGGGCAGGGTATCGCGGGCGAGCTCGGCCACGCCCGCATAGCTGACGTCAGAGACGATCACATGGTCGCCTGCGCTGAGGAAGGTCAGGAAGAGCCCCGCCGCTGCGGCCATCCCGCTGGCGAAACACAGCGCATCTTCGGTGCTTTCCATGGCGGCGATCTTTTGTTCCAGCATCGCAACGGTCGGATTGCCCCAACGGGCATAGATGAACGCCTCATCCGTGTCGGCATCATGGGCTGAAAACCCGCCCGGCCCGTCGGCCATGAAGGTGGACGACATATGCAGCGCGGGCGATGACGAACCTGTGGTTGGATCAGGCCCTTCGCCTGCGTGAATGGCCCGGGTGCGCAGCCCGAGGTCGCGTAACGTGTCGTTCGGCCGTGTCATGTTGTCCCCTTTTTCGCCTATGGTTGGCGCGGTTTGCCAGGCGCTTCAAGCGCATTTGAGGCAGGATCGGCTTTCAATCCCCCCGGTGCGGACCTAGGTTTAGAAGAAAGGAGATCCCCCATGCCCAACCCGTTGCTGACCAAGTGGTCCACCCCGTTTGACATCGCACCCTTTGACGCCATTGAGGATGGCCATTTTGAGCCCGCCTTTGAGCAGGCATTGAAGGAGGCGCGGGCGGAGATCAATGCCATCGCAGACAACCCGCAAGCGCCCAGCTTTGCCAACACGATTGAGGCGTTGGAACAGGCCGGCAAGACGCTTGACCGGGTGTTGTCGGTGTTCTTTTCGGTCTCCGGCGCGGATACGAACCCCAAGCGGCAGGAATTGCAGCGTGAATTCAGCCCCAAACTGGCGGCGTATTCTTCAGATATTTATGAAAACAAGGCTCTGTTTGACCGGATTGAGGGGCTGTGGCAGGGGCGCGATGGTCTGGGTTTGTCGGAAGAAGAGGCGCGTCTTTTGATGCTGACGCGGCGGGGTTTTGTGCGGGCAGGTGCCGCGTTGACGGGCGACGAGGCCGCACGCATGCGCCAGATCCGCGGGCGGCTGGCCGAACTGGGCACATCGTTCACGCAAAACCTGCTGGCCGATGAGTCGGCGTGGCATATGGCGCTGTCTGCGGGTGATCTTGAAGGGCTGCCCGATTTCGTCGTCGCTGCGGCCAATGAGGCCGGGCGGGAGAAGGACGCGGATGGCCCAGTTGTAACGCTGTCGCGGTCGATCATCGTACCCTTTTTGCAGTTTTCCCCACGTCGCGATCTGCGCAAGACGGCCTTTGAGGCATGGGAAGCGCGGGGCGCCAACGAGGGGGAGACGGACAATCGCGCCATCACTGCTGAAATTCTGCAACTGCGCAAGGAACGCGCGGGGCTTCTGGGGTATGACAGTTTCGCCGATTACAAATTAGAGACGGAGATGGCCAAGACGCCTGCTGCCGTACGCACCCTTTTGATGGATGTTTGGGAACCTGCCAAGGCCCGGGCAGAGACCGATGCCGCCGTGCTGACCGCGATGATGCGCGCCGATGGCATCAATGGTGATCTGGAGCCTTGGGATTGGCGCTATTACGCGGAAAAGCGGCGCAAGGCGGAGCATGATCTGGATGAAGCCGCGCTGAAGCCTTACCTGCAACTGGACAAGATGATTGAGGCGGCGTTTGACTGTGCCAGCCGTCTTTTCGGGTTGGCGTTCAAACCGCTTGATGCGCCGCTCTATCACCCGGATTGTCGCGCGTGGGAAGTGACCCGTGGGGGCGACCATGTGGCGGTTTTTATTGGCGACTATTTCGCGCGCGGGTCCAAGCGATCAGGCGCGTGGTGTTCGGCCATGCGGGGGCAGGCCAAGACACCCAAGGTGCAGGGGCCGGTGGTGATCAATGTGTGCAACTTTGCCAAGGGTGATCCGGCGCTGCTTAGCTATGACGACGCGCGCACGCTGTTTCATGAATTCGGCCATGCGCTGCATCAGATGCTGTCGAATGTCAGCTACGAAAGTCTGTCTGGCACCAATGTCGCCCGCGATTTCGTGGAACTGCCGAGCCAGCTTTATGAGCACTGGCTGGAGGTGCCCGAGGTGCTGGCGGAGTTTGCCACCCATGCAGAGACGGGTGAGGCGATGCCGCAAGAGATGCTGGATAAAGTGCTGGGGGCTGCGACGTTCGACATGGGGTTCCAGACGGTGGAATATGTGGCATCTGCGCTGGTGGATTTGGCCTTTCATGAGGGTGCGGCGCCGTCTGATACGATGGCACGTCAGGCGGAAGTGCTGGCCGAGATTGGCATGCCCCGCGCCATCCGCATGCGCCACGCGACACCGCAATTTGCGCATGTGTTTTCGGGCGATGGCTATTCCAGCGGCTACTACAGCTACATGTGGTCCGAGGTGATGGATGCTGATGCGTTTGCCGCCTTTGAAGAAGCAGGCAGTGCGTTTGATGAAGATCGCGCCCGCGCGCTGGAAACGCATATCTTGTCCACTGGCGGGTCAAAGGATGCCGAAGAGCTCTACCTCGCCTTCCGCGGCCGCCTGCCGGGGGTGGAGGCCTTGTTGAAGGGCCGGGGATTGGCCGCGTGAGTTTTGAGGGCCTCCCCTACCGGCCCTGTGCGGGCGTGATGCTGGTCAATCAATCCGGAGAGGTGTTCGTGGGGCAGCGCAAAGATAGCGATGTGGCTGCCTGGCAAATGCCACAAGGCGGGATTGATCCGGGCGAAAGCCCCCGCGATGCCGCCTTGCGGGAGTTGGAGGAAGAAACAGGCGTGCCCGCCGCGCTTGTGACCGTGGAGGCCGAAACGGACGGGTGGGTGCGGTACGACCTGCCCGATCATCTGGTCGGTAAACTGTGGAAAGGTCGTTATCGCGGGCAGGAACAGAAATGGTTTCTGATGCGGTTTCACGGGGCGGACGGGGATGTGAATATCTTCACCGATCATCAGGAATTCTCCGAATGGCGGTGGCTGCCTGTGGGTGAATTGGTGGGCAACATCGTGCCGTTCAAACGCAGTGTTTATGAACAGGTGTTGGCAGAGTTTGAGGGATTGCTGTGAAAGCGGTAGGTGCAGCGCTTCTATCTTTCATGGCCGGTCCGGCCTTGGCGCTCAGCTGCATGGCGCCGGATGTTGCCCATACGTTCAAAGAACTCCAATCGGCGCCTCAAACCTACGTGGTGGTGCACGGTGTTTTAGATTTTGATCCGGCAAAAATGCCGGAGGATGGTTTGGTTAACCCAAGCCAGGATGTATCTGAGACCCGTATGGATGCACGTTTGAATGGCAACGCTTTGAACGTGCAAGGCTTCGCCGTTCCGTTTAACAGCAAGATAACTTTGAATGTCGAGTGCATCTGGTCGTGGTGTCCTTCGCCGAAAGCAGGTTCTAGCGTTTTGGCTTTTGTTGAAGTTAGCAAGAACGAACACGTGTTTAATCTTGGACCTTGTTACTTCACTGGGTTCTTTAACCCCGACCAAGCCACCCTGAACAAAGCGGCGGCTTGTTTTCGTGGTGAGGCCTGCGAGCCGCGCCTTCAGTAAAGCGTTTCGAGTTTAACTTGAGACGTCAACCAAAGTCGAAACGCGCGCTGCGTATGAACGGTTCGGGGCATTTCGAGAAAAGGTGTGATTCACGTTTTTCTCGAAACGCTTTAGGGGGCTCTGCCCCCACCGTCGAAACCAAGGTTTCGACGCCTCCCCCGGGATATTTCCAGCAAAAAGAAAGGGCTATTTTTGGCGGCCTTTCTTTTTGCCATAAATATCCCCGCCGGAGGCATGAAATTTAGCGCAAGACTCCCAATGAGAACAAAAGGTGAATATGATGATGGAATCATGTTTGCGGAACTGTCGATCACATCCAATTTCACCTTTCTCACCGGGGCCTCGCATCCGGAGGATTATGCCGAGCGGGCGGCGCTTTTGGGGCTGCCTGCCATCGCTGTGGCGGATTGGAATTCGGTGGCGGGGATTGTGCGGGCGCACACGGCCGTGCGGGAGATTGGGCGCGTTGTCAAAGCGCGCCAAGAGATTGAGGCGCGGGACGGGTTGATTGGCCCACCTGCGCCGGAGGAGCGTGCCCCGGCTTGGGTGACAGTGCCGCGTTTGATCCCTGCCGCGCGGGTGCAGTTGAACGAAGGGCTGGAAGTCACAGCCCTGCCCAAGACGCGGGTGGGTTGGGGGCATTTGTGCCGGCTCATCAGCCGGGGGCGGCTCAGGGCTGAGAAGGGGACCTGTAATCTGGGGCTTCGCGATCTGTTGGACTGGGGGGCGGATATGGCGCTTCTCTTGCATCCGGCCGAGCGAGGGTGTGAGCGAGGCGCTGAGGACGCGTGGCATAGTGCTGTCGCGCGGGTCGTACGGGCGTTTGGTAACGATGTGTATCTGCTGATGGCGCCGTCTTATGACGGGCTGGATCGGGCACGGTTTGCGCGTTGGGCGGCATTGGCCGAAGAGTTGGGTGTTGCGACGGTCGCGTCTGCCCTGCCGGTGATGCATCATGCCCGGCGCAGGCGGCTGGCGGATGTGCTCACTGCAATCCGCAAAGGGTGCCGGGTGGAGGAGTTGGGGCGCGCGGCGCTGGCCAATGGGGAGCGGCGCTTGCGGTCGGAGGCGGAGATGCTGAGGCTCTTCCGGGGTTATGAGGAGGCGGTGCATCGGGCCGGGGAGATTGCGGAGGGGCTGCAGTTTTCCCTTGATGAGCTGCGCTATGAATATCCCTCTGAACTGTCGGGCAGCGAAACCCCGGGCGATCGGCTGCGGCGGTTGGCCTATAAGGGGCTCAGATGGCGCTATCCCGACGGTGCCTCGGAACGGGTGAAGGGGATGATTGAGCATGAGCTCGATCTGATTGGGCGGCTGAACTATGAGCCGTATTTCCTGACTGTCCATGACGTGGTGGCCTTTGCCCGGTCGCGCGGGATCCTGTGTCAGGGGCGTGGGTCAGCCGCCAATTCGGTGGTGTGTTTTTGTCTGGGCATCACCTCGGTCAGCCCAGAGATGGGGACGATGGTGTTTGAGCGCTTCGTGTCGGAGGCCCGCGATGAACCGCCTGACATTGATGTGGATTTCGAACACGAACGCCGCGAGGAGGTGATCCAGCATATTTATGCGCGTTACGGTCGCGAACGGGCGGGGCTGTGTGCAACTGTCATCCATTATCGCGGCAAGCGCGCCATCCGGGAGGTGGGCCGCGCCATGGGGCTGAGCCAGGATACGATCGGCGCGATGAGTTCGCAGCTTTGGGGATTTTTCTCCAATGGCCATCTGGAGCGGGAGCGGATGCAGGAGATCGGCCTGGATCCCGATGACCCGCGCCTGCGCCAGACCATGGCGTTGGTGCATGAGATTGAGGGCTTTCCCCGCCATCTGAGCCAACATGTGGGCGGGTTTGTGATGACCGAGGGGCGGTTGGATGAGTTGGTGCCCATAGAGAACGCCACGATGGAGGGGCGTACGGTCATTTGCTGGGACAAGGATGATATCGACGCGCTGGGCATCTTGAAAGTGGATGTTCTGGCGTTGGGGATGTTGACCTGTATCCGCAAGGGGTTTGCGCTGCTACAGCAGCATCATGGGCTGGATTACACGCTGGCCTCGCTCCCCGCTGAAGACCCGGCTGTGTATGACATGCTGTGCAAGGCCGATAGCGTGGGGGTGTTTCAGGTGGAAAGCCGCGCGCAGATGAATTTCCTGCCGCGCATGCGCCCGCGCACCTTTTATGATCTGGTGATCGAGGTGGCGATCATCCGGCCCGGGCCCATTCAGGGGGATATGGTGCATCCCTATATCCGACGCCGCAACGGGGAGGAGGCGGTGGAGTTTCCCTCTGACGAGTTGGGCCGCGTGTTGGGCAAGACGCTGGGGGTGCCGCTCTTTCAGGAACAGGCGATGCAGATTGCCATCATCGGTGCGGGGTTCACGCCCGAAGAGGCGGATCGGTTGCGGCGGTCGCTCGCCACGTTCCGGCGCTATGGCAATGTGAGTGATTTCCGGGCGCGTTTTCTGAAGGGCATGGCGCAAAACGGCTACGATGAAGAGTTCGCGGAGCGGTGTTTTTCGCAGATCGAGGGGTTTGGATCGTACGGGTTTCCCGAAAGCCACGCGGCGTCTTTTGCGCTCTTGGTTTATGCCAGTGCGTGGATCAAATGCCATCATCCGGGGATTTTCGCCTGTGCGTTGCTGAATTCCCAACCCATGGGGTTTTATGCGCCTGCGCAGATCGTGCGGGATGCGCGCGAACATGGCGTCACGGTGCGGCCTGTTTGCGTGCAGGAAAGTTACTGGGACAATGTGATGGAACCCGATGGGCGCGGGGGGCTGGCGCTGCGCTTGGGCTTTCGGCAGATCAAGGGGATGGCGGAGGAGGATGCCGCCTGGATCACCGCCGCGCGGGGCAATGGGTATGTGACGGTCGCCGATGTCTGGCGTCGGGCGGGGGTGTCACCTTTGACGGTGACGCGGTTGGCGGAGGCGGATGCGTTCGCGGAACTGGGGTTGTCGCGTCGTGAAGCGCTGTGGGAGGCGCGGGCCTTGGCGGGGGATAAGCCGCTGCCGCTCTTTTCCGGCGATATGGATGGGGAGGGGATTGTGGAGCCCGCCGCCCTGTTGCCACAGATGACGATTGGTGAGGAAGTGGTGGAGGATTATGTCGCCACGCGGCTATCGCTCAAGGCGCATCCGGTTGCGTTGTTGCGGGATGTGCTGACGCCATCTGCGCTCTGACGGACTGGCAGAGCGGCTTTGACAGGCCGTGGCGTGGCGATCTGATGATTGATCTGCCGCGCTTTATGTTTGAATTCTCGAAATGCATTTGAGCGACGCGCTTGCCCAAACATTTCGCCAGGCCCCGGGACGGCCTAGCGAAGTCGCGGCGCGCTGCGCGCTTGCTTCCGCGACGTGGAACAATGTCACATGGAGTCCAAAAGGCTCTCACCGGCGGACAGTTCACACGTCCCGGGGTTCTCATCGACCTGCAAC
Organism: Pseudomonadota bacterium; assembly: GCA_039814845.1. Taxonomy (GTDB): domain Bacteria; phylum Pseudomonadota; class Alphaproteobacteria; order Rhodobacterales; family Rhodobacteraceae; genus Roseovarius. The sequence goes on from JBCCAJ010000056.1 coordinate 7,881, forward strand.
AGGCTGACTTCGCCATCCTCGACCAGCATCGCATAGCGCTGGGACCGGTCCACGAACCCCACCGGCGGGGCGGAGAAGTTCATGCCGATGGCCTTCGTAAACCCGGCTTCGGCATCCGACAGCATCGCGATGCCTGCTGCCGTCGCCCCCGTGGTTTCGCCCCATTTCTGCATGATGAACGGGTCGTTCACGGACACGCAGATGATCTCCTCCACGCCCTTTTCCATCAGCGCTTCCTTGGTGCGCATGAAGCTGGGCACATGGGCGGAATCGCAGGTCGGCGTGAAGGCGCCGGGCACGGCGAAGATTACCACTTTGCGGCCTTTGGTCTTGTCCGACAGGCTGACCTCTTCGGGGCCACCCTCACCCATCACAATGAAAGTGGCTTCTGGCAGTATATCGCCCTGGGAAATCGTCATGATCACATCCCTTATCGTTTGTGTTTCGGTTGCCGCTAGATATAGGGTTCGGCTCGGAATGCACCATGAAAAATGAGGACAGACATGGCAGGGATCGTTGTTGTAGGCGCGGGTCAGGCCGGGGCATCGGTTGTCGCGAAACTGCGCGCGTTGGAATATGCGGGTGAGATTACGCTGATCGGTGATGAGCCCTCGCCCCCCTATCAGCGGCCGCCCTTGTCCAAGAAGTACTTGCTGGGGGAGCTGGAGTTGGAGCGCATGTATCTGCGACCGCCAAGCTTTTATGCCGAGAACAACATCACGCTGGCTACGGGTGAAGAGGTCACCTCCATTGTGCCAGGTGCCAAGGAAATCACCACGCCAGAACGCACCATCCAGTATGATCATCTTGTGCTGGCCACGGGGTCCGTGCCGCGCCGCCTGCCCGCCGCGATGGGGGGCGATCTGGAGGGCGTCTATCTGGTGCGTGGGCTTTCGGATGTGGATGCCATGGCGCCCGAATTCCGCGAAGGCGCCCATGTGCTGATCGTGGGTGGCGGCTATATCGGGCTTGAAGCGGCGGCAGTGGCGGCCAAGAAGGGGCTGAAGGTCACGCTGATTGAAATGGCGGATCGCATCCTAAAACGCGTCGCCTCGCCCGAGACATCTGACTTTTTCCGCGATCTGCATGCGGGCCACGGGGTGGATATCCGCGAAAGCACTGGCCTCGAACGGCTGATCGGTACGACCCGCGTCACAGGTGCGGAACTGGCGGGCGGTGACACGCTGGACGTGGATTTTGTCATCGTCGGCGTGGGCATTGACCCGGCCACGGATCTGGCGGCGATGGCCAAACTGGATCTCGACAACGGGATCAAAACCGATGAACAGGGCCGCACCTCTGACCCGCATATCTGGGCGGCAGGTGATTGCGCGTCCTTCCCGTTTCGCGGCGATCGCGTGCGGCTTGAAAGCGTGCCCAATGCCCATGACATGGCCGAGGTGGTGGCGGAAAACATTATGGGTGCGGGTAAGACATATGTCGCGCAACCTTGGTTCTGGTCTGACCAATACGATGTTAAACTGCAGATCGCCGGGCTGAACACGGGCTACAACCACGTCGTGTCACGCCCCGATGGCAAGGGCAAAGGCATGTCGTTTTGGTACTTCAGGGATGATGAATTGCTGGCGGTAGATGCCGCCAATGAGCCGCGCGCCTATATGGTGGGCAAGCGCCTGATTGACGCGGGCAAATCGCCCACGCCCGATCAGATCGCCGACATGGGGCTGGAGCTGAAAACCCTTCTGAAAGCGTGAGGATTATCGGCGGAAACTTCCGGGGCCGCCGCCTTGCGTCGGTCGGCAAAGGGGATGCATCCGCCCATCTTAGGCCCACCTCGGATCGCGTGCGCGAAAGCCTGTTCAACATCCTCGAAAGCAATCACGCCGCCAGCCTGCATGGCGCCCGGGTGCTTGACGTCTTTGCAGGCACGGGCGCTTTGGGGCTGGAAGCGCTTTCGCGCGGTGCAGCCCATGTCACGTTCATTGATCAAGGCCGCGCCGCGCTCAAATTGCTGCGCGCCAATATTGCCACCTGCGGGGCAGAGGACGCGACGCATATCTTGCCGCGTGATGCCCGCAAACCCGGACCGGCCCAAATGCCTGCAACCCTCACCTTTCTGGACCCGCCCTATGGCAAGGCTCTGGGCGAAAAGGCATTGACGGCGCTGATCGAAAACGACTGGTTGACACCAAAATCACTGATCATCTGGGAAGAAAATACACCGGTTGTCGCGCCGCCTTCTTTCACCGCTCTGGATGAGCGGCGCTATGGCGATACGACAATCCACATCTTCACCCACGATCCCTAAGCCTGCTGCTGCTTCTTCTTGCTAAAAATATCCCGGGGGTTTGGGGGCTGGCC
>JBCCAJ010000309.1:0-4113 GCA_039814845.1 Pseudomonadota bacterium
GTCGAGGACAGGTACCCACGCTTTTCGCGGCGCTGACGCACTTCATCTTCCACCACGTCACGTGGGGCTACGAAGTCATCTCCGAGGACGACATCATCGTCGTCGATCAGCGTATGGTCACGCACCTGCTCACCTTCTGGTATTGGCGCTTTTATTCTTCGTTGTAGCGATAGCCGATGCCGTAAAGCGTCTCGATCGCCGAAAACTCATCATCGACCATGCGCATTTTCTTGCGCAGGCGCTTGATATGGCTGTCGATCGTGCGGTCATCTACATAGACCTGATCATCATAGGCCACATCCATCAGCTGATCGCGGGACTTTACGAAACCCGGACGCTGCGCGAGGGCTTGCAGCAACAGAAATTCGGTCACGGTCAGCGACACATCCTTGCCCCGCCATGTTACGGCATGGCGCAACGGATCCATGCGCAGGTCACCGCGTTCGATCACCTTATGCTCTTCCGTCTCGGCGATCATTTCGCCGGAATTGGCCTCCTGCCGGCGCAGAAGTGCGCGGATGCGTTCCACCAGAAGGCGCTGGGAAAACGGTTTCTTGACGTAGTCGTCCGCGCCCATGCGCAGGCCCAGAACTTCGTCAATTTCGTCATCCTTGGACGTCAGGAAAATCACCGGCATGGATGTTTTCTGGCGCAGACGCTGCAACAGATCCATGCCATCCATGCGCGGCATCTTCACATCCAGCACTGCCATGTCGGGCAGTTTCTTGCTGAACGCGTCAAACGCCTGCTGACCATCGTTATATGTTTCGACCTCGAACCCTTCGGCCTCAAGCGTCATGGAAACCGATGTCAGGATATTCCTGTCATCGTCCACCAAGGCGATCTTGGACATCATTATTTTCCTTATTGCTGCTCTGTTTGCCTGCTTTTTTCCAACACTATGCTCATTTTTGGCCGTTTCGATCAATCCAAAAGTGTGATTCGCCCGCGATAGAGTGGCCAATCTGCCGTGAAATTGCCTACGAATGGCTAAATTGACTCACTTTTCTTCCTAGCATTTTACGGGTTCGGCGCTGCGCAGCCGATGGTTGCGCTAACTTGTCCTTGATGGCGCTAACGTCCCGCGGCCGCCCTGTTCTTTCGCAAAACTGTCATGTTAAGACCGGACGGCAGGCACGGTATACCGTGCTGTACTGGCCCGATTTGGCGGGTCATGGGCGGGGAAACGGGACCTAATTTCGCCGCTTACATCACAGGTAAGGTAAGCGCCGCTTAAATGCGGATCGCGCGACCAAGGAGCACGGCACAGATGGCATTCGGACGGGTAAACCCGAATTTTCGGCTTGAGGATCAAGGTATCACGGGGCTGGAAGAGGCCCATTACAACCTGATCGAACCCGCGCTTATTGAGGCCGCGCTGCAAAATGGGGAGGGCAAGCTGGGCCGGGGGGGGACGTTCCTTGTCTCGACCGGCACGTTCACCGGCCGGTCGCCCAAAGACAAGCACGTCGTGAAGACCGACAGCGTGGCTGACACCATTTGGTGGGACAACAATGCGGAGATGAGCGTAGACGGCTTTGACGCGCTTTACGATGACATGCTGGCGCATATGCAGGGTGGCACCTACTACGTGCAGGATCTGGTGGGCGGGGCGGACCCGGCCCATTCGATCAATGTGCGCATGGTAACGGAGCTGGCCTGGCACGGGCTTTTCATCCGCCACATGCTGCGCCGTCCGGAGCGTGAGGCACTGGACCGGTTTACGGCAGATTTCACGGTGATCAACTGCCCCAGCTTTCAGGCCGATCCCGCCAAGCATGGCTGCAGGTCTGAAACGGTCATTGCAATGAATTTCGACCGCAAGATGATCCTGATCGGCGGCACGGAATATGCGGGGGAAAACAAGAAATCCGTTTTCACGCTGCTGAACTACCTGCTGCCGGAAAAGGGCATCATGCCCATGCATTGTTCCGCCAACCACGCGCAGGGCAACCCGGTGGACACGGCGATTTTCTTCGGCCTGTCGGGCACGGGTAAGACCACGCTGTCTGCGGATCCCGGGCGTATCCTGATCGGGGATGACGAACATGGCTGGTCCGATCGCGGCACGTTCAACTTTGAAGGCGGCTGTTACGCCAAGACGATCAACCTCGACCCCGAGGCAGAGCCCGAGATTTACGCCACCACGTCCAAATTCGGCACGGTCATCGAAAACATGGTCTATGACGAAGACACACTGGAGCTGGATTTTGACGATGACAGCCTGACGGCGAACATGCGTTGTGCTTATCCGCTGGAATACATTTCCAACGCGTCCTCAAACGCCCTTGGCGGCCACCCCAAGAACATCATCATGCTGACCTGTGACGCGTTCGGCGTGCTGCCCCCTATTGCGCGGCTGACCCCTGCGCAGGCGATGTATCACTTCCTGTCGGGCTTTACTGCGAAGGTTGCAGGAACCGAGCGCGGCGTGACAGAGCCGCAGCCCACGTTTTCTACCTGTTTTGGTGCGCCCTTTATGCCGCGTCGGCCCGAGGCCTATGGCAACCTGCTGCGCGAAAAGATCGCCAAGCATGGGGCGACCTGCTGGCTGGTGAACACGGGCTGGACGGGTGGCGCCTATGGCACCGGGTCGCGGATGCCGATCAAGGCCACGCGGGCGCTGCTGACGGCCGCCCTTGATGGCACGCTCAGCAAGCAAAGCTTCCGCAAGGATCCCAATTTCGGCTTTGAAGTGCCCGAAAACGTGCCCGGCGTGCCGGAGGTTCTGCTGAACCCGCGTCGCACATGGGGCAACGCGGAAGGCTATGACGCGCAGGCTGAAAAGCTGGTGAAGATGTTTGCCGACAATTTTGAACAATACCTGCCTTACATCGACGAAGACGTGAAAGCGGCGGCCATCGGGTGATGCGGGGCTTACCGCAAGCCAGCCAAGCGCGTCTTCTTGCGGGGATGTGCGGGCTTGCAGCGATGATTGCGGCGGGACCGGGTCTTGCCGTGTCGCCGCCCTTGGTGTCGGACGACGTGATTGCCCTGAGTTACGGCTTTTACTGCGATCCGGGGTCCCAGGTGGAACGCGACGCGCCCGGCACGATCACAGGCACGATCAGCGTGCCGGACGTCATCCCCGGGTTCAACGCGCAGACGCAAACCGGCCCCGCGACGCTTGGCATCGGCTTTGGTGTCAAGGCCGAGATCACCACGCGGTTGGAAGGCACGGCCACCATCCTTGTCGAACATCCGCCCCATGGGCCAGACGGCGTGACCGTGGAAAGCTGGCAGAGCTTCTTTTCGGCGGATGGGACCAATTTCGCGGGGTTTTCCTTTGACGAGCCCTATGAAATGACCCCGGGCCTTTGGCGGTTTTCGGCCACGCTGGATGGCCGCCCGATCTATGCTGTAGAATTCGAAATCCTGCCCGAGGCGCTGTCCCCCCTGCCCGATCTGGGCTGCGCGGGCCCCACGCCCATGTCCTGAGGCGGCCGCGCCGCCCCAGGTGATTTTTAATCAGACGAACATTTCGGCCAGCGTGATCCAGAGCGGGATCGACAGGATCGCAATCGGCGTTCCCAGCCCGGTGGATGACCCGATATAGGCCGAGGAATTCGCCTTGGGCAGCGCCGCGCGGATGGTGGGCGGGCCCGAGATGTCAGAGCTCGATGCCGCCATCACCGCCAGAAGCACCACACCGCCCGCAGAAAACCCTGTCAGTTCATGAGCGATCATCCCCGCGCCAAAGCCCAGCGCGCCGTGCAGGAACGGGGCTGTCAGCCCGTAGAGGATGTAGACATGGGCGACTTTCCGCATCTCGGACAGTCGCGCCCAGGCTTCCATCCCCATGATGATCATCAGGATCGACAGGAGACCCCGGAAGAGCGGCTCATAGAAGCTTTCATAGACGCTGTCGGGTCGTGCCAACAGACCCAGCGCGAGGCCCGCGAGCAATGCAGAGATGGCCGCACTTTTGAGTGTATCGCTCAGGATGCTGCGGAACAGACCGATGTTTTCGCTGGTCTGACCCTTCGGAGCCGAGCCTGTGCCGCCGCCAAGGGTGACAGTGCCGCCTGCATTCACGGTCGCGCTCGCCGCTTTTCGGCTGGCGGCCATTTTCGCCAGCACAATGGCGGTGACCAGTGCGGCGATGTCCATGAA
>JBCCAJ010000461.1:0-2496 GCA_039814845.1 Pseudomonadota bacterium
AAGTTGGTAAGGATATGTCTCCTTCAAGTTCAACAACAGAGGCCCATTGTCCTGCGACAATTCTTGCAAGGTCACGAAGTCGGCGTTCGAGGCAACGATATCCTCTGCCAACCCCTCCAGATCAGAGTTCTGGTGGAACATATTTTTCTGGTAGATCACGACCCGGTCCGGTGAAGGGGACACGGATGGCGGCAGCATGTGCCAGCCTATAGTGGCGAGCCCTGCAAGGCCTACGGTCGCAAGTGCCATCCGCCAACGCCACCCAATCGGCAAGAGCAGCGCCAGCGGGATTAGGATCAGACAGATCAACGGACGAAACACCGCAAAACTGTCCCCTACGGGATGCAGCGCACCCAGAAAACTCAGAATGAAGGCGGCTAGGGCCTGCGCAAAAAGCCCCCTTATCACGAACATGTCACATCTCTCACCTTGCCGTGACCCGTGTGTCACATGACTGGTCCAGCCCTGCCCCGCTCCTTACCTTCGATGACAGGAATCGGAAAGGACCCGCCTCATGCCCACCGAACGCATCAGTTTCACCGGCCACAATGGTGACGAGCTGGCCGCGCGTCTGGATCTTCCCGATGGGCCGGTTCTGGCCACTGCCCTCTTTGCCCATTGCTTCACTTGCTCCAAGGATATCCCTGCTGCGCGACGCATCTCTGCCCGGTTGGCGGGGGCAGGCATCGCGGTGCTGCGCTTTGATTTTACCGGGCTGGGCCATTCGGGCGGAGAGTTTGAAAACACCACCTTCCGCACCAACATCGCCGATTTGCTGGCCGCGGCAACCGCGTTGGAGGCACGGGGCATGGCACCGCAGATGCTGATCGGGCATTCGCTGGGCGGGGCGGCTGTCCTGGGGGCCGCGCGGCAGATAGACAGCGTGCGCGCCGTGGCAACCATTGGCGCGCCCTTTGATCCCGGCCATGTGACGCACAACTTTGACGGCGCTTTGGACCAGATTGAGGCCGATGGCGTGTCTGAGGTTATGCTGGGCGGGCGGCCCATCCGGATTGGCAAGAATTTTGTAGAGAACGTGAAGGCAGAGCGGCTGGAGGGGGAGATCGCGAACCTCAAAAGCGCGCTTTTGGTGCTGCACGCGCCGCTCGATGCCACAGTCGGCATTGAAAATGCCGCCGCCATTTTCCGCACGGCGAAACATCCCAAATCCTTTGTCACTTTGGACAATGCCGATCATCTGGTAACGAACGCCGCAGATGCCGAATACGCCGCTGAAATGATTGCGGCTTGGGCCGCGCGCTATCTTGACTTGCGCCCCCCTGCCCCGCCCCCTGGCGCGCCAGAAGGTATCGTGCGCGTCACTGAGGCCGATCCAGACGGGTTTCTGCAAGACATCAATGATGGCCCCAAGCACCACATTCTGTCTGATGAGCCGCAAGCCTATGGTGGAACGGATCAGGGCCTGTCGCCCTATGGGCTTCTGTCGGCGGGGTTGGGGGCCTGTACCTCAATGACCATCCGCATGTATGCCCGGCGCAAGAAATGGCCGCTATCCCATGTTCAGGTGGATGTGAGCCACAATAAGGTACATGCTCAGGATGTCGGGTGCCCGTCTGGAGCGAAGGCGGATCATTTCCGCCGATTGATCACGCTGCGCGGCGATCTGACAGAGGATCAGCGCCTGCGCCTGCTGGAGATCGCAGATCGCTGCCCTGTTCACCGCACGCTGGAAAGCACCGCCGAGATCAAGACAGAACTCGCCTGACTTGTAAGCCCAGCGCGAATCCGCTTTTACACGCCTCGGAGAAAGGGGCGTGCGCGTGGTATTTGATCAAAGAGTTCTGAGATGAGCACCGGTCTGGTTCTCGCCGCCGCGATGGCGCTGGATGGGCTGTTGGGGGAACCAAAATGGCTTTGGGACCGAGTGCCTCATCCCGCCGTGCTGATGGGCCGCGCGGTGGGGTATCTGGACAAGCAGCTGAATGAGGGCACGGGCCGACGCGGCAAGGGTGTACTGGCAATGGTGGTGTTGGTGCTGGGCGCGGCGCTGCTCGGGTTGATCCTTGCCCAGTTGGGATGGGCGGTGGAGGTCGTGGCTGCCGCGGTCCTGCTGGCCCAGAAATCGTTGGTGCAACATGTGCGGGCGGTGGCCGATGCGTTGGGGGTATCTGTTCACGACGGGCGCATCGCTGTGGCTCAGATCGTCGGGCGGGACACTCGTGCCATGGACGGCCCTGCCATTTCCCGCGCCGCGATTGAATCGGCGGCAGAGAATTTTTCCGACGGTGTGATCGCGCCTGCCTTCTGGTTTCTGGTGGGCGGCTTACCGGGCATGATGGTTTGCAAGATCACCAACACCGCCGACAGCATGATCGGCTATCGCACGCCCCGGCATGAGGAATTTGGCTGGGCCGCTGCGAGGTTCGATGATCTGCTGAACCTTGTGCCCGCCCGCCTGACTGCCCTTGGCATTGCTGCACTCTATGGCAAGCTTGGCAACATGGCCCGGATCACACAGGCAGCACGCCAGCACCG
>JBCCAJ010000125.1:0-7220 GCA_039814845.1 Pseudomonadota bacterium
CCAAGGCTTCGGCAAGGGCGGCGCGGGCATCATCTGCATCCAGCGTACCTGCGTTGATCTGTTCCTGCAGTTCTTCCTGCGCCAACACCGCAGCCGCAAGTTTTTCATCCAACTCTTGCTCCGCCGCTTGAGCCGCTGCCAGCAAGGTTAACGTTTCCTCGGCTTTACGCCTTTGTTCCTCAAGCGCCAACGTCATGGCCGTCAGTTCCGTGTCGGCGTTTGCCAGCCGTTCGCGCAACGCTTCTGCCGCCGCAGCCTCCACCAGACGGGCGGCCTCATCCTCAGACAGCTGGGTTTCCAATTCGGTCACCCGGCCTGCAAGGGTCGCCGTCTGATCCTGTTCTTCCGCGTAACGGCGGCGCAGATCGGCGATCAGGCTTTCCAAAGCCTCACGGCGGGCCGCAGCAAGACGGGCGGCTTCTGTCTGATCGTCGATCTCATCACGCAGATTGGCAAGCGCGAGGTTGAGTTGTTCTTGCTCCGACAAGAGCGTATCGCGCGCGCCTTCCAATTCGGCAATCGTGCCCAGATCGGTTTCCCGCTGCGACAAAAGCCCAGCGACCTGTTCTTCGAAACTCGCAATCCGGTTGGCGGCAGCGGCCAACGCCTCTTCCTGAGCCGTGGCTTGCGTTTGCAGCGTGGCGATCAGGGCGGCTTGCTCCGCCTCCCGCGCCTGCGCATCGCCCAGCGTGACCGTCAATTCCCCGACCCGTTCGGTCAACGCGGCATTACGATCCTGCGCCAGGCCCAGCGCATCGGCCAACGCGACCACTTCCGTTGACAACGCATCCAACTCGCTTTCCTGCCCACTGATCGTTTCGCGCAGGACAAATTGGACGACCATGAAAATGGTCAGCACGAACATCAGCACCAGCAAAAGCCCGGTCATCGCATCCACGAACCCGGGCCAGATCGCACCCTGAAAGCGATTGCCGCTGCGGCGGGAGAGAGCCATGGCCTAGCTCCCTTTCTCCGGCTTGGATTTGGGCGTGCGGCGCGGGCTGGGTTGCGGTGCAGCCAGCATCTTTCCCAGCGCGCTCAGGTCGGTGCGGATTTCCGCCATGGTTTCCTGCCGGCCCGCGCTGATCTCTTCCAAGATGCGCAACATTTGCACGTCTATGGACCGCAACCGCATGCGGCTTTCGGCATCAATCGCGCCCTCGCCTGTGGCCTCGGACCGGCTCTCTAGCACATTGATCAACCGTTCCTGTCCCGCCGCAACCTGCATCAGCGCCTGATTGACGGGGTTTGTGTCGCTCAGGCGCAGTGTCAGCCGTTCGATACTGTCCGCCAGCACACCCAGTTTTTCATCCACCAAGGCGCGGCTGACATCGGATTGGGTGACGATATTTTGCAGCGCGTCCATCTGTTCTGACAGGTGATCCATGAAACCACCCAGACCCGCACCGTCACCGCCCGCTTCACTGTCACCAGAAGCAAAACCGACGCGGGTGATGGACGACATCCATTCTTCCAACTCGCGGTAAAATCGGTTCTGGCCGTGGCTGGCGAACAGTTCCAAAAGGCCCACCACAAGCGAACCGGCCAAACCCAAAAGGGACGACGCAAAGGCCACGCCCATCCCGCCCAACTGCGCCTCAAGCCCCGTCATCAGGCGGTTGAACACGGCGACGCCCTCTTCCCCATCTTGCGGGGCAAGGCTGCGGATGGTGTCGACCACGGCCGGCACGGTGGTGGCCAAGCCGTAGAACGTGCCCAGAAGGCCAAGGAAAATCAACGTGTTGGTGATGTATCTCGTGATCTCTCGCGCTTCATCAATCCGCTGGGCCACCGAATCCAAAATCGACCGGGCAGAACCTGACGGGATCTGCATCCGCGCGCCCCGCCCACGCATCAGCGTCGCCAGAGGGGCCAGCAGTTGGGGCGCTTTCTGGGCCTCTTGCCCTTCACGCCCGCCGGTGAACCCTTCGATCCAGCGCACGGAACTTATCAGCTGAAACACCTGCCAGAAGGTGGCCAGTAGGCCGATCACAAAGACAAAAAGAATAAACCCGTTGAGGTAAAGATTGGCCTGAAACACTGGCAACACCCGGGGCAGCGCCACAAAGGCGCCAAAACCCGTCAAACCGATCACCAAGAGCATCAGGGCGATCTGGCGGAAAGGTTGCGAGAATTGCGGCTCGACCTCGCGGTCCGGCTGGTCCATGCGGACAGCTCCCGGCTTCGGTTGTTATCGTCCGCAGTCTACGCTGTATCTAGTAGCAAGCCAAGGGATTATCCCACGATCTGGCGTACCCGCGTCACCAACCAGTCAAGCTCCGCATCCTCGATGCCAAGCTCGGTGAGATGTGCAGTGGTGTTATAAAGATATTCCGTATTCGGCCCACGCCCGCCCACGGCCCGCGCAATGATCTGGGCCTGTTCTTCCACATCTATTCCGCCGCAATATTGTACATGGTCCGCGTCCACCACATAGGTCACCGCCGTCACTTGGCGGCCATCCACCAGGTCCAGCTCCAGATTTTTCTCCAGATAGGCCGAAGAAATCAGCTCACGTTCGCGCAGATAGGCCAGGGTCGCATCCTCTTGCCCCGCCGCAACGGCCAGCGCCAAGCCAGAACAGGCCGCGCCCTCCGTTTCATCCAAGGCCAGCACCAGACCAGGTGCGTCTTGGGTGCCGCGATGGTGGATCGACCGCATGCAAAAGCTGCGGTGATAGCCGGGCAGCGATGCAATGACCCGTTCGTCATAGTCAAACCCGGGGTTCCACACCAAGGATCCGTATCCAAAAACCCACATCGTCATTTTGCTGTCCCTCTCGTCGCGCTATGCTTAAACACCATTGGGCAAGGGTGGGAAAGAGACAGGTCATGCGGTTTTTACTGGGGCTTATCACAATCGCGGCGGCGGTTTGGTCGGGCTATTGGTTCGTGGGACAAACCGGGGTCACGGCAGGTTTCAGCGCATGGTTTGAAGAGCGCCGGGCCGAAGGCTGGGCCGCGGAGTATTCCACGTTGGAAACTCAAGGCTTCCCCAACCGCTTTGACACCCAGTTCACCGATCTGGTGCTGGCCGACCCTGACACCGGTCTGGCGTGGCAGGCCCCGTTTTTCAAGCTTCTGGCGCTCAGCTACAAACCCAATCACGTGATCGCCGTCTTCCCCAATGATCAGCTTTTCGCGACCCCGCAGGACAAGTTTCGCGTTGAGGCAGAGAATATGCGCGCCTCCGTCGTGCTGGGTGCGGACACCCAGCTGCCGTTGGAGCGCAGCACTCTGACGACTGAGACCCTTTCCATCACGCCCGACAGCACGGGCGAGCCCGCCACCGCAGATGCCCTGCGTCTGGGGGTGGAACGTCTGACCACCGGGCAGCCCACCTATCGCTTTGGCCTGGCCGCCGATGGCCTGTCGCCGGCGCTCGATTGGCGGGTGCAGTTGGATCCAGCGGGGCGGCTGCCGGACGCGTTTGATGCGCTCAGCGCCGATTTCACCGTGACCTTCGATAAGGATTGGGATCGCACCGCCATTGAGGACGCCCGCCCACAACCCCGCCGCATTGATATCAAACTGCTTGAGGCCCGCTGGGGTCGGCTAGAGCTTTTGGTCGCCGGTCAGATGGACGTGGACAGCGCGGGCCTGCCGGACGGCGAAATCACGGTAAAGGCGCGCAACTGGCGCGACATTTTGCAGATGGCGGTGACGTCAGGCACGCTGAATGAGACCTTTGCCGATACGCTGGAGGGCGGTCTTTCTTTGATTTCACAGATGGCCGGAAACCCGGAAACACTTGATATCCCTCTTAATTTCTCCGGCGGGCGGGTGCGGATCGGCCCCGTGCCGCTTGGGCCTGCGCCCGTGTTGCGCCTCAGATAGGGCTCAACACATTCTCGGAAATGAATGCAGTCAAACCCGGAACTATTTGACCGCCCAACCATTGCCGCGCGCCCCTTCCCGTGCCACATACACTTTATGAGAGCGTATGTGACAAAAGTTCTGGCGACATGGCTTTTGGTGGTCGCCCTGCTGACCCCGTTTGCGGGCGGCTGGGCGATGGCGCTTGGCGTGGGCGAAGGGCGGATCTTCGTGATCTGCACAGGCGACGGTCTGCGCACATTCCACATGGACGAAAACGGAGATGCGACGCCGCTATCGGATGAGGCAATTGCCTGCGTGCTGAAATCCGCCGCTGACACGGCGCAGGCCGTGCGGACGGAGCCCAGCGCCCAGCGTTTGCTCTATGTCACCGCTCTTGCCGTTCTCACGGATCTCTCAAAGAAAGAACGTTTGCACCTGGCACCGCTGCCTCGTGCGCCACCGGTGATCTGAGATTTGCAAAACGTCTGGGCATAAGCCCGCAAATTCAGATCTATCGGAGAAAATGACATGAAACCTCTCATTTCCATGATTGCCGCGCTGTCGCTGTCAACGGCCGCACTGGCCCATGAATACAAGGCCGGCGGGCTCGATATCGACCACCCCATGACCTTTGAAACCGGTGCCAAGGTGGGCGGCGGATACATGACCATCACCAACACGGGCAACGCGGATGACACGCTGGTCGCCGTGCAGGCCGATTTCCCGCGCGTTGAAATCCATGAAACTGTGGAAGAAGATGGCGTCGCCAAGATGAACCATGTGGGCCGCATTGACATCCCGGCCGGTGAAACCGTGAAACTGAAGCCCGGCGGGCTGCATGTGATGTTCATGGGGCTGTCTGAGCCGCTGACCGAAGGGGATAAAATCCCCGCCACGCTGGTGTTTGAAAACGCGGGTGAGGTGGAGGTGACCTTCAATGTCGAAGCGCGCGGCGAGGGTCATGATCACTCTGGTCACGACCATTCCGGGCACGATCACTCCAACTGATCACCTTCTTACTTTTTACAAGCAGGGGCGCCGCTTCGGCGCGCCCTGACCTTTGGGGACTTCATCATGAAACTCGCAAAACTGGCAGCAGCAATGCTCTGCCTCACCGCACCCGCAACCGCGGATCCTTTCCATAGCAATGGCCACAGCCATTCCGGCAACGAACCCCTGCGCGCAGACGGGCACGCGCCCATCGGCGTGATGGGCGATCACCGCCACGCCACGGGGGAGATCATGCTCTCCTACCGCTTCATGCGCATGGATATGGGTGGCAACCAAGTTGGCAGCAGTAATGTGTCGCCGGAATTCATTGCCACCAACGTCGCCAACCGCTTCGGCGCACCGCCCACCCTGCGCGTGGTGCCGACGCAGATGACCATGGATATGCACATGTTTGGGGCGATGTATGCGCCCAATGACCGCGTCACGCTGATGGCGATGCTGCCCTACATCACCAAGGAAATGGACCACGTGACGTTTCAGGGCATGGCAGGGACCAATCGCCTTGGCGGGTTTCGCACCAAAAGTGAAGGTTTTGGCGATGTGAAGATCTCTGCCCTTATCGGCCTTTGGGACGGTGCATCCAGTTCGGTGCACGCCAATATCGGCCTCAGCCTGCCCACCGGATCCACGTCAGAGCGTGACAACATCCTCACGCCCATGAACACGCGCCCCAATGTGCGCCTGCCCTATTCGATGCAGCTGGGATCCGGCACGTACGACCTGCTGCCCGGTGTCACCTTCATGGGCCGAAGCGGCAATCTGGGCTACGGTGCGCAGTTGACGGGTGTTTTCCGGATGGGGTCCAACAACGGCTATTCCCTGGGCAATGAGGTGAAAGCCAATGTCTGGGGCAGCATACAGCCCGTGCCTTGGATGTCTGTGTCTGGTCGCCTTGAATGGCAAAACATCGGCAAAATCAGCGGCATTGACCCGCAAATCGCAGGCCCCGTTCAAACCGCGGATCCCAACAATTACGGCGGGGATTTCGTGACGGCTTATCTGGGCGTGAACACGGTGGTGCAAAATGGCGCGCTGCGCGGCCATCGGTTCGCGTTGGAAGCCGGGATGCCCGTTTACCAGAACCTGAACGGCCCACAGATGGAGCGGGACTGGACCCTGACACTGGGTTGGCAGAAAGCGTTCTAGATGAAAAGGGCGGTGCAAGTGACAACCGACCTGGGCGCAACCCGGAACCTCACGTTTTGCAATTGGTTGGCGTTTAACTGATCACGCAAGTAAGAGGCCCCGGGTCAAGCCCGGGGCGCGGGTTTCTCTTTCACTTGACCTTGGCGACGGCCTTCACTGTGCCGTTGCTGCTGCCTTGAACGACCACCACCGCGGGCAAGTCACCAGACAGGTCCGCCGTCATTTCAAGCGGCTGGGACATATCCCACTTGGTCAGAATCTGCATATCGGTCACGACATTTGCGTAGGAAATCGTGCGCCCTGCATTTTCGCCGCGAAGGATGTCGACAGACGCTTCGGGTTGGTAGCGCACGACATAAACATTGGCCGTAACCGCGTCGTTTGACACGGCTTGCCCAGTCACTGTTATGCTGTCGCCATCGCGCGACGCGGACAAATCCACCTCAATCGGAAGCTGATGATGCGCCGCAATCATGCGATCGGTGTCTTTCGGGTTTGACCCCACAACATGGTCGCGCCCGTTGATCACCATCTGCGGCGTGTAGACCATCTTGCGATTGCCAAGCCGGGCATAGGCGCGTTGACGGGCGGTGAAATCTGGCTGGGCGAAGCTGTCTTTCCAGCCAATGTAATCCCAGTAATCCACATGCATCGCCAGGGCGATCACGTTATCCCGATCCGCCAATTCATGCAGAAACGCATCCGCCGGTGGGCACGACGAACAGCCTTGCGACGTAAACAGCTCCACCAGAACAGGGCGGTCTTCGGCCTGCGCCGCAGTGGCAACAGACAGGGCTGCCGCAAAAAGAAGGGATAGCAGTTTCACAGGTGTTCGCTCGCGTTTCGACTCAGGACTGAAAGGATAGAACGACAAATATAAATGCCCAGTGCCATGCGCCAATCACCCTTTCGCGAGACGATAGTGAGGCTGGCATATGCGCCACAGGCTGCGACCCTCAACCCACTTGATCCCAGCGCCCCATCCCATAGGTTGGGGACGCGACCACCAGCCATAACGCCAGAGGACAGCCCATGCCCATCACCGTCGGCCATGACAGCGCCAAATGCCGCAAGACGCTCACCGTGGGTGATGCCACCGTCTCCTATTATTCCATCAAAGCCGCCGAAGAGGCCGGGCTTGGCGATTTTTCCCGCCTTCCCGCCGCGCTCCGCGTGGTGCTGGAAAACATGCTGCGGTTTGAAGATGGCAAGACGGTCAGCCTCGATGACATCCGCGCGTTTTCC
>JBCCAJ010000215.1:0-5380 GCA_039814845.1 Pseudomonadota bacterium
CGTGCCCTTTGCCTTTGCCACCGGCTATGGCGAAACCGCCCAAATCGGCCCGCATATGCGTCACGCGCCGAAACTTCTCAAACCCGTCACCACAACCGAACTTCAAGATGCCGTCGCCATTCTCCTGAAGTCCCACGAAAAGAACGCCTAAATGAATATCACTGAATGGGATACTGCCCCGGTCCTCAAACAGGTGCTCGGTGTTGCACCCGGGGTCATCTATGTCTTCAACCAAGAGACCCAGTCAAACGACTATGCCAACCGGTCACTGGTGGAGGTGCTGGGCTACACGATGGAAGACGTGCACGCCATGGGCAAGTCAGTCATGGAAACCATTGCCCATCCCGATGACCTGCCCGAAATTGACCGACATTTTGCGGCCATTCGCGAATTGTCTGACAACGCGGTCCTCACCATCACCTACCGGATGAAGCACAAGGATGGGCATTGGGTCTGGCTGATGTCACGGGACACGGTGTTTGAACGGGCCTCTGACGGGTCCGTCATCAGCCATATCGGCAACGCGACGGATATCACCACGCAGATGGAACTGGACGCCGAGGTAAAGGCCGTCCGGGATGAGCTGGAAACCGTATTCAACGCCGCCTCAAGCGGGATCATCGCGCTGAATGCGAACGGCAAGATCGTACGCATCAATTCCCGTGCCCGGCACATGCTGGGCGGCATTTCCGATGAACCGCCCTTTGACTGGCCAAAGGCGATCAAGTTTCTGGATGCGGAAACGATGCGCCCGCTGGATGCCAGCGCCGATCCCGTGCGGCGGGCGCTGTCCGGCCATTCCCTGCGCGGGGAAACCCATCTGATGCGGCGCCTTCATGATGGCGATGGGCGGCGCTACGTCCGGGTCGACAACACCGATATCGAAGACAAAAGGTCGGGTATTCAAACAGTTCTGGTGATCGATGATGTGTCCAATGAAGAACGCAACCGTCAGGCCATCGAACGCAAAAGCAGACTGGATGCATTGGGTCAGCTGACCGGCGGCATTGCCCATGACTTCAACAACCTTCTGGCGGCCGTGCTTTACGCCATGGAACTGGCCAGCCGAACCGAAGATGGTGAGAAACGGGGCGAATATCTGGAAACCGCGCGCGCCTCTATCGAACAGGGTCGCGCGCTCAGCAACCGGCTTTTGTCCTTTGCCCGCCAACAGCCCGGACTGGCTTCCGTGAAGGCCACAGATGAAGTCTTTGCGGATTTCCTCAAACTGGTGCGCCCGATGCTTGAGGCGCAGATCAACATGTCCTTCACGGTCGATGACCCCGGCTTGCGCCACTACTGCGACCAGACCCAGCTGGAAACCGCGTTGATGAACCTCGTGCTGAACAGCCGCGATGCGATTTTGCGGTCGGGCATGGGCAACCGGATCGAACTGACCGCACGGCGCACGCGGGCCGTGACGCAAGAACTGGAAGATCGCCAGCCCGAAGGCGCGCAGGACGGGGCAGATCCATCCTCCTACCGCTATGTGGAAATCAGCGTCACCGACAATGGCCCCGGCATGGATGAAGAAACCGTCGCGCGCTGCACCGATCCGTTTTTCACCACCAAAGATGCCAATTCCGGCACGGGGCTGGGCCTTGCCATTGTCTATGGCTTCGTGCGCCAATCTGACGGGGATTTGCGGATCTACTCCGAACAGAATGTCGGCACTACCGTGCAGATCATCCTGCCCCTTGGCACCGAACAGGGCGCTCGGGAAGAGGCAATGCCCGACGAGGAAATCCTGCGCGGCAATGGCGAAACCATCCTTGTGGTGGAAGACGAAATGCAGCTTCTGATCATGATGACCGACATGCTGGAAGATCTCGGATATGAGGTGATCACTGCCCGGTCCGGGCGCGAAGCGCTCGACATCGTGGAAAGTGGGGATGAATTTGATCTGTTGCTCACGGATGTGGTGATGCCCGGCAGCGTGGGTGGGTTCGAACTGGCCCGCCGCGTGCTGGCCGCCCGCCCGGATATGCCTGTGCTCTATTCGTCAGGCTATACCGGCTTCACAGCGACCGAGATGGGGGAAGTGCAGGCACCCCTGCTACAAAAACCTGCCCCTCCGGCAGAGCTATCGCAGCTTGTGAAAAAGACGCTTAGTGGCGCGGCGTAAGGCCGCCGTGTCGATGACAGAAACACCCGTCCCGGGCATGTGGCAGGAGAACGCATAAAACGCGTTAAGTGGCATCTGCGAGGATGGACTGAATGGCGTCGTAGGCGCCTTGCTGGCTCAGATGCTTGGACATAAAACCGACGTCAAACCGTTTGACCAGATCGGGCAATCCCAGAATGTCATATCCTGTGATCAGGACCAATTTGGCACCCGGCGCATAGCTGCGCAGTTGCGGAATGCGGGCCAGCGCCACCTCATTCTCCAGACTGTAATCTAGAAAAATCACATCTGCGGATTTCGTGTTTAAATGATCAATTGCCGCATCCGCGTTTTGAAAGGCCACGCAATCATGAACGCCCGCCTGTACAATCCGCTCGGTCAAAAGCTCCCGGTCCTCGGGGCTGTCATCAATGATTACAACGGCTGTCATTGCGGTTTGGGCAGCACGACGATCTTGAACCAGTAATCTCTTAGCCGCGCGATGGCCGCCAGAAATCCATCAAGATTGACCGGCTTGACCACATAGCTGTTCGCCCCGGCATCATAACAGCGGTCGATATCCATCTGATCATCGGAACTTGTCATCACCACAACCGGCAACCGCTTGATCACGGGGTCATTTTTCAGCATGGCCAGCACATCGCGCCCGTCCAGCCCGGGCAGGTTCAAATCCAACAAGATGACCCCCGGCATACCGTGATCCGCATTCGTGTGCTTACCCTCTTTGCGCAGATACGCCAGCGCGTCTTCCCCGTTTTCAAACCACACGATGGTATTGGCAACATTGTTGTCCTGCGTCAGCGCGGCGACACAGGCTTCATAGTCCTCGGGGCTATCCTCGATGATCATAATTGTTGAATCTGCGGTCATTAATTCACCCTTGAATTGTATTGTCCGGCTTACAGTGTTTCCCGCGCCAGGGGAAGGGTGACATAGAAGGTAGACCCCTCACCCAGCGTCGATGTGAAGTCGACCTCGCCGTCATATTCCTCCACAATCTTGCGCACAAAAGCCAGACCAGACCCGGTGCCGGCCTCCCCCGCCGACCCAAATTCAGAGGGTTTGTTCAATCGGCTGAAAATGCGGAAAATCTTGTCGTGATAGGCCTCGCCAATTCCGATCCCGTTGTCTTTCAAGAAGATGGCATCGGTCAGAATGCGCCCGTTGACATCCGCCTTGGCGACGAAACCGATCTCAACCCACTTTTTGTTGGATCTGTTGTATTTGATGCCGTTCACAATCAAGTTTTGCAAAACAGTCTTCAACTGCACCCGATCAACCCTAAGAGACGGAATCTCTCCGACCTCAATGACCTCCCCGCCACGTTCGGCCAGCCACTCGGACAGATCACCACGGATGGATTCAATCACCTCGGACGCGATCACGTCAGAGATATCCGCTTCACCACGGTGCAGACGGGAAAACAGAAGCAAGTCCGAGATCAGCTGCTCCATCCGCCCGGCCAACTCGCTCATGCGCTGAATCCGGTCGCCGACTTTCCCGGTCAAGTCCTCCCGCAGAAGAAAATTCGCATTGATCCCGATTCCGCGCAGCGGCTCCTTCAGATCATGGCTGGCGATATAGGCAAATTCATCAAGTTGCCGGTTGGACCGTTTTAGGTTGGCCACCAACTCCCCCAACTGCCGTGAGTGCTGTTGCTGGCGCAAAAGTTCGGCGGCCTGACGTTTCAACTTCTGACGCTGCTCCAACAACATTTGCCAGATCAGCGCGATGGCCAACCCGGTCACGATCAAGGCCAGTCCGCCCAAGGCGGCGCCGGTGCGCCCCGACGTCCAGAATACATCTGCGCCGTAATATGTCTCGGTCAGCTCCGCATATCGGTCCGACAGAAGATAGCCGGGGATGACCACATTGAACTGATCGCGCAGCGTGGCCAGACCAAAGCGCAAGGCAAGGGCCGTGTCCACGCTCAGCACGGATTCCGGCACCACCCAAAGCTGATCCGCCACATCCTGGGCTGCGATCAACTCCTCCACCACGCCGCTGACAGCCATTATCCCATCCACCTCCCCAGCCAAAAGAGCCGCCAGAGCAGCGGGATTGCTCTCATACCCGACCACGTCGATCCCCTCTGATGCGGCACGTGCAATGACCTCGATGATGGACCCTCCCAACAGCCCGATCCGCTTGCCCTGCAACGTGGCCAGCGTCCTGTCACGGGCTTGCACATTCGCCGGCAGGAACAGCTCCACAGGCACCTGCCGCACCGGAAATGTGAAATCCATGGCCTCGCGCCGCGCCGGGGTCGGCACAAGGCCTGCATGCAGATCAAGCCCACTGGCGGCGGGGCCCTGCACATACTCCGCGCCCGACACCTCTTGAAACTCGATGGCCACATTGGCCCGGGCGGCTAAATCCCGCGTCGCATCAATTATGAACCCTGAATAGGTGCCATCTTCCCTGACGATAAGGTGTGGTGGGAAATGCGCCACGCCCACAGTCACGATCTTTGCCTGCTGTCGCGGCACCACGACATTGTAGCTCAGCCGCAGCGCTTGCAGCCGCCCGTCAGCTTCCAGCCGGGCGAGGGCTGCATTGATGTCATCCAACAGATCCGCACGGCTTTCATGCAGCGCCACCACCCGTTCCACCCGTTGCAACGGCTCCCCCACGAAATGGAGACGCGCATCCGTCAGGGATTTGCGCGCAACCGCATAGGTGATCGGGTTGGGGATCAAAAGCCCATCGACATTGCCCAACAGCAACCCCATCACGGCGGCATCCACAGTCTCAAATTCCACCGATTGGTTTTGGCTCAGAAGCTCTTCAAGGTTTGACCCGATGGTCGGCGGCACAACCCCGATCCGCCTGCCCAAAGGCGGCTGGTTGGCAAACTCCTCCACCCTGTCCACCCGCACGGACAACCGGAGTTCGTCTTCGACAATAGTGTCAGAAAACACGTTGCTCCCGGCCAAGGCGGGCAAGCGCGCCACGCCGGGCAAAAACTGCCCCGCCCCCGATGCTTGCGCATCGACAAAAGACCGGAACGACGGGAAATCGGCATAGGCAATCTCCACCCCGATCTCGTCCCCGATCATCTCGGCCAGCTCAACCGAAAACCCCGCCCGTTCGCCGTTTTCATCCACTTGCAGAAAGGGCGGGACAGAAAAGAACGGCACCACCAAAGGCTCATCTTGCGCCTGAACGGGACACGCCCACACAAGCGCCAGCAACATAAGGCGCACAAGGCGCTGTGCCATGAGGTCAAGGGTCAACATGGGTCTAAGACAAAAG